>JAFXLH010000028.1 GCA_017531315.1 Bacillota bacterium | reverse complement strand
TGCTGCCGCTGCTGAAAGTAATCATCGTCGCCTTTACCTGCTATATCATCCATATGGTACTGGTTTATGCTACCTCGGTAAGAGTTTTTGCCAATATGAATCCGCTGCGCTTTTTCAAGGGCATGAGCCGCCCGATGCTTTTTGCCTTTTCCAGCGCCAGCAGCGTCGGCACCCTGCCTTTCAATCTGGAAGCCACGGAAGAACTCG
Organism: Bacillota bacterium; assembly: GCA_017531315.1. Taxonomy (GTDB): domain Bacteria; phylum Bacillota; class Dehalobacteriia; order UBA4068; family UBA4068; genus RGIG6518. Next base: position 9,804 of record JAFXLH010000028.1, on the reverse strand, counting down.
GTGCGCGTAAAGAGATCTCCAGCTTTGTCCTGCCGCTGGGCGCTACCATCAATATGGACGGTACTGCAATTTATCAGGGTGTTTGCGCTATCTTCATCGCCCAGATCTTCGGTATCGACCTCGGTTTGTCCGAGCAGCTGACCATCATCCTTACCGCTACCATCGCTTCCATCGGTACTGCCGGCGTTCCCGGCTCCGGTCTGATCATGCTGACCATGGTGCTGCAGAGCGTAGGGCTGCCTATCGAAGGTATGGCGCTGGTCGCCGGCATCGACCGCATTCTGGATATGGGCCGCACTGTGGTCAATATCACCGGTTCTGCTGCCTGCGCTATCTGCATAGACGCGATGGAAAAGAAAAAAGAAGGCGTGATCGGCGTCATCAACTCCTGATCGGCAAAAATTTAGGGCATCCCAAACGGGATGCCCTTTTCTTATGCACTTCAGGCGCTTTGTTCAAACTGGCTGTTGTACAGTTCGGCGTAGAAGCCGCCTTTTGCCAGCAGCGTCTGGTGATCGCCGCTTTCGATGATGTCGCCGTCCTTCATCACCAGGATCATATCGGCATTCTTGATGGTGGAGAGGCGATGGGCGATGACGAAAGAGGTGCGGCCGCGCATCAGCTCATCCATAGCGTTTTGTATCTGCAGCTCGGTGCGCGTATCCACGGAGCTGGTGGCTTCGTCCAGTATCAGCATCGGCTTATCGGCGATCATGGCGCGGGCGATAGTCAGCTGCTGCTTCTGCCCCTGCGAGAGATTTACCTGATCGCTCAGCACCGTATCATAGCCCTTGGGCAGCGTGCGGATGAAGTGGTGCAGCCCTACCGCCTTGCAGGCGCGCTGCATCTGCTCATCGCTGACGCCTTTGGTGTTGTATATGAGGTTGTCGCGTATCGTCCCCTCGAACAGCCAGGTATCCTGCAGCACCATGCAGAACTGGTCGCGCACCTCGGCGCGGCTCATCTCCTGCGTGGGTACGCCGTCGATGCGAATCTCGCCGCCCAGCAGCTCGTGGAAGCGCATCAGCAGATTGACCATGGTGGTCTTGCCGGCGCCGGTGGGGCCGACGATGGCGATCTTCTGCCCGGGGCTGGCGGATGCGGAGAAGTTGTGGATGATGATGCGGTCGCTGTCTTCGTAGCCAAAGCGTACGCTGTAAAATTCCACGTGGCCGACAGTTTCCTTGAGCAGCGGTTTTTTGTGGCTCTCATCGGCCATTTCTTCCGCTTCGAGGAATTCAAACACACGCTCGCCCGCCGCCGCAGCAGACTGGAAAGATTGCGCCGCCTGCGCGATCTGATTGAGCGGCTGGGTGAAGAAGCGGATATAGAGCATAAAGGAAACGATGGTGCCGAAGGGGATAGCGCCCTGGATGGCCAGCAGCGCACCGACGATGCACACCGCCACATAGCCGAAGTTGCCGATGAAGCCCATCAGCGGCATCATCATACCGGCCATGCTCTGCGCGGTGGCGGCATTGTAGCGCAGCTCGCCGTTCAGCCGGTCGAATTCGCGCTGCGCCTCCGCTTCGCCGCAATAAGCCTTGATCACGGTATGCCCGGCGTACATCTCTTCGATATGCCCATTCAGCGCACCGAGGCTCTGCTGCTGGCGGATGAAGTACTTCTGCGAGCGGCCCACGATCAGCATCATCAGCGCAAAGCCGATGGCGGTAGCGATAAGCGCGGTCAGCGTCATCGGGATATTGGTGACGAGCATCATCGTCAGCGAGCCGAAGAACAGTACCAGCGCCGAAAGCAGCCCGCTGATGGTGGTATGCAGCGTATGGCCGATAGTATCCACATCGTTGGTGACGCGGGAGAGGATATCACCGATGCTGGTGCGGTTGTAATACCACATCGGCAGGCGGTTGATCTTTTGGGATATCTCATCGCGCAGGCGCTGGTTGATGCGGTTGGTCACCGTGGTCATGATCAGCGATTCGGCCAGCCCCAGCAGCGCGCTGATGCCGTAGCAGATGAGCAGGGTATAGCAGATGCGCCGTACCAGCGCCAGATCCATCGGCGCGGAAAGGCCGGCTTCGATGGCATTGGTCAGCAGGCCCAGCAGCTTCGGCCCCACCAGCGTCAGCAGCGTGCTGATGAGTACGCACAGCAGCGCTGCGATGATGGCCGGCAGGTAGCGGCGGCAGTAGCGGATCAGCTTCAGCCAGCTGCCTTTGAAGTCGCGCGCCTTTTCGCCGGGTACACCGTGGCGGCCGCGTCTGCCGCCGCCGTTTTTGAACTTGGTATCGCCAAGCTGATAATCGTTTTTACTCATGGCCCAGCTCCTCCTTGCTCAATTGGGATAGCGCGATCTGGCGGTATACTTCGCAGCTTTGCAGCAGCTCCTCGTGCCGCCCCTGGCCGACGATGCGCCCTTCATCCAGCACCAGGATGCGGTCGGCATCGCGGATGGTGCCGATGCGCTGGGCGACGATGATGCGCGTAGTGCCGGCGCAGGTTTTATCCAGCTCATCGCGCAGCAGGCGGTCGGTCTTGTAGTCCAGCGCAGAGAAGGAATCGTCGAAGATGAGTATTTCCGGCTTGCGGTAGAGGGCGCGGGCGATGGAGAGGCGCTGCTTCTGCCCGCCGGAGAGGTTGTTGCCGCCCTGCGCCACATGGCCTTCCGCGCCGCCTTCCAGCTCTGCCACAAAATCGGCTGCCTGCGCGGTAGCAAGCGCCTGCTGCAGCCGCGCCGCATCGGCCTCGCCGTTTTCGCCATAGCTGATATTATCGGCGACCGAGCCGGAAAAGAGCTGCGCCTTCTGGCTGATGTAGCCGATCTTGCGCCGCAGCGATTGCTGCTCATAGTCGCGCACATTCACGCCGTCCACCAGCACTTCGCCGGCGGTGGCATCGTAGAAGCGGGGGATCAGGTTGATCAGCGTGCTTTTGCCGCTGCCGGTAGCGCCGATGATGGCCACCGTTTCGCCGCGGCGGGCGGTGAAGCTGATATCTTCCAGCACCGCTTCTTCCGCATCCGGGTAGGCGAAGCTGACATGGCGGAACTCGATCTCGCCCTGTCGGCCCGGCTCGCCTGCATCGCGGCCGCCGTCGCCGATCGCCGGTTCGGTTTCCAGCACTTCATTGATACGGGCCGCCGATACGGCAGCACGCGGCAGCATGACGAAGATCATCGATACCATCATGAAGGACATCACTACCTGCATACCGTACTGGGAAAAGACTACCATATCGGAAAACAGCACCAGCTTATCGGCCGGGGCGGCATTATGGATCAGCGCGGCGCCCAGCCAGTAGATAGCCAGCGCCAGACCGTTGTTCACCATCTGCGTGCCCGGCCGCATGAAGGCCATTACCCGCTGGGCAAACAGCTGGGTGGCGGTCAGCTCCGCATTGGCGGCGGCGAATTTGGCTTCCTGATAATCCTCGGCATTATAGGCGCGCACCACGCGCAGGCCGGTCAGATTTTCGCGGGTGACGCGGTTCAGCCGGTCGGTCAGCTGCTGCAGCAGCTTGAACTTGGGCATAGCCAGCATGCGGCATACGGTGATGATCAGCAGCAGCACCATCACGGCGATGCTCACGGAAGCCGTCCATTGCCAGCTCTTATCGATGATCTTGCCGATAGCCCAGCAGGCGGTGATGGGCGCTTTTACCAGCGCCTGCAAGCCCATCACGATCAGCATCTGTACCTGCATCACGTCATTGGTGGTGCGGGTGATCAGGCTGGCGGTGGAAAAGCGGCCGATCTCGCCCATGGAGAAGCTCTGCACCTTGGCAAAAAGGCGGTGGCGCAGGGTAGAGGAGAAGCTGGCCGCCACCTGCGCCGCACAGACGGCGGTGATGACGGAGGCGATAAGGCTGCCAAAAGCGCACAGCAGCATCATCACGGCGGCGTGGTTGATATCCGCCATGGCGCTGCCGGGCGTCTGTACCAGCAAGGTGATCTCCGACATATAGCCGGGCATCGCCAGATCGAGCCAGACCTGCGTAATGATAAAGGTGATGGCGATGAGCATAAAGCCTACATCGCGCGGTTTTAAGTTTCTAAGTAATTTCAGCACGGACATTCTCCTTTCCGGCGGGCCGTCCCGCCTGCACATCGCTCCATTGTTTACAGTAATAATCTACCACAAAATGCTTAACAAAAGCTGATAAAATTGTGAAATTATTGTGAAAATATATCATTGGCGCTGCATAATGTGGCGAATGCTTGAAATTATCTGAAAATTTACCCGAAACACTTAAAATACTGCGGCGGATATGATAGAATAAAAGCAGGTGATACGTGATGATGAGGTGATAAATTGCGCTTTTGGAATCCTAAAATGAAAGAAAAGCTGCACGAAGCGCTGGTGGCCGTTTGCCCGGTCATCGCCATTGTGCTTCTGCTCAGCTTCACCATAGCGCCGGTTTCGCCCAGCGTGCTGCTCAGCTTCCTGCTGGGGGCGGTGCTGGTAATGATTGGTATGATGTTCTTCACCCTCGGTGCAGAGATGTCCATGACGCCGATGGGCGAAAAGGTCGGCACCAAAATGACGCAGAGCCGCAGCATCCCGCTGATCATCTCTCTGGCCTTCGTTCTCGGCGTGGTCATCACCATCTCCGAGCCGGATCTGCAGGTGCTGGCCGGGCTGGTGCCCTCCATCCCCAGCCAAACGCTGATTCTGGCGGTGGCGGTGGGCGTGGGCATCTCGCTGGTGGCGGCGATCCTACGCATTTTGCTGGGCATTTCGCTGCATTACCTGCTGGTAGTGCTGTATATCGTCGCCTTTACGCTGATGAATCTGGTGCCGGAAAGCTTCCGCGCCATTGCCTTCGATTCCGGCGGCGTTACCACCGGCCCGATGACCGTGCCCTTCATCATGGCGCTGGGCGTCGGTATTTCTTCCATCCGTAATGACCGCAGCGCTGCCGATGACAGCTTTGGTCTGGTGGCGCTGTGCTCCATCGGCCCGATCATCGCCGTGTTGATGCTGGGGCTGATCTTCCCCACCGGGGAAGGCGCGGCGCAGGCGCTGCATCAGCTGCAGGTGCAGGATACGGTAGAACTGGGCAAGATGTTCGCCGTGGAGCTGCCGGCCTATATGCTGGAAATTGCCCGCTCGCTGCTGCCCATCATCGCCTTTTTTGCCATCTTCCAGCTGGTATTGCTGCGCCTGAAGCGCCGCCCGCTGATTAAGATCATGGTCGGCCTCGTCTATACCTATATCGGCCTGGTGCTGTTCCTCACCGGCGCCAATGTCGGCTTCATGCCGGCCGGCTCCTATATCGGTCAGGTGCTGGGCGCCCGCGCCTATCGCTTCCTGCTGGTGCCCCTCGGCGCTGTCATCGGCTTCTTCATCGTTAAAGCCGAGCCTGCCGTCTATGTGCTCAATCATCAGGTAGAAGAGATCACGGAAGGCGCTATCTCTGCCCGCGCTATGGGTATGAGCCTTTCCTTGGGCGTAGCGGCCTCGGTAGCGCTGGCGATGATCCGCGTGCTGACCGGCCTGCCCATACTCTACTTCCTGCTGCCCGGCTATGCGGTGGCGATCATCCTCTCTTTCTTCGTGCCCAAGATCTTTACCGCCATTGCCTTCGACTCCGGCGGCGTGGCCAGCGGCCCGATGACCGCCACCTTCCTGCTGCCTCTGGCGCAGGGCGCCTGCATGGCGGTGGGCGGCAATCTGGTCACCGATGCCTTCGGCGTGGTGGCGATGGTGGCGATGACGCCGCTCATCACTATCCAGATCCTCGGTGTGGTCACCCGCATCAAGCAGCGCGCCGGCAAACGCCGTGCCGCCGTGGCCCAGCCGGTGGTCGATCTGATCATCGAATTGTAAGCGGAGGTGAAGTGCATGGATAATGTTTCGCTCTTAGTCACCATCGTCAGCCGCAAGGCGACCAAGCGCTTTGTCGATTTTTACCGGCAGCAGGGGCTGCAGGTGGCGCATATCACCATGGGAAAAGGCACCGCCTCCAATGAGATCATGGACTATTTCGGTCTCGATGGGGCAGAGAAGAGCCTGATCTTCCACGTCATCAGCCATGCCGACTGGAAAGAGGTGAAAAAGCAGCTGCGCCTGCAGATGCGTATCGACTTCATGGGCGGCGGCATTGCCTTTCTGGTGCCGCTATCCAGCATCGGCGGGCAGCGCGCCTTAGACTATCTCAGTGCCGGACGGAGAATTGCCGCAGGGGAGGAAACTGTTTTGAAAGAGACCAAATTCGAATTGCTGGTGGCCATCGCCAATCAGGGATATTCGCAGCAGATCATGGATGCGGCGCGCAAGCACCGCGCCGGCGGCGGCACCGTCATCCACGCCCGCGGCACCGGCACGGAACTGGCGGATACCTTCATGGGGGTAACGCTGGTGCCGGAAAAAGAAATGGTGTTCATCGTCACCCGCAAAGAGCAGAAGAATGCCATCATGAGCTCCATCATGCAGGAAGTGGGCATCGATTCCGAGGCCGGGACTATCGTCTTCTCCCTGCCCGTTACCGATACCGCCGGTATGCGGATGATGGAAGATGACGACTTTGATGTCTGAAATAGCGCAGCCCCGGGGAGAGCTCCCCGGGGTTTTTGCATATCCTGCGCCGCCGCGGCATAGGCTGTGCCGAGGTGATGAGATGAAAAATGAACTTAAACCGCAGGCCGTGGCGGTTATCGGCGGCAGCGCCGATGCGCCGGACTTGAGCGGCTGCGCGGAATTCTACCAATGCGCGGCGGGGGTGCTGCTTTCTGTGCAGGTGAGCGGGCTGCCGCAGCAAAACAGCAGCGGCTTTTTCGCCATGCACATCCACGAGGGCGAGAGCTGCAGCGGCGCCGGATTCCCGCGGACGGGCGGGCACTACAATATAGTAGAAACGCTGCATCCGCTGCATGCCGGCGACCTGCCGCCGCTGCTTTCCTGCCACGGCGGCGCCTGGCTCACAGTGCTGAGCGACCGCTTCTGCGTAGATGAGGTGATCGGCCGCACGCTGGTCATCCACAGCAGCGAGGACGACTTCCGCACCCAGCCATCCGGCAATGCCGGGGTAAAGATCGGCTGCGGCGAGATAAAATCGACCTGATAAGATAAGCAGACCCCGCTTCGGCGGGGTTAATTTTATACAATAACGATAATCATTATTGACAAGTTGAATATTATATGCTATGCTAAAGCTACGCAAGGGAATAATATTGCCCAAGGAGGTGCATTATGGAAAAGAAACTGCGCCATTCGCATCAGCGTGATATGATCTACAATTATCTGCTTTGCAGCAAGGAGCATCCTTCGGCAGATAAGATCTACGAAGACCTGCGCGCGGAAATGCCCAATTTAAGCTTAGGTACGGTTTACCGCAACCTGAAATTGCTGGAAGAGACCGGCAAGATTCGCCGCGTCACCACGCTGCAGAACGTAGAACGCTACGATGCCTGTTGCGGCGAGCATGCCCACTTCATCTGCGAAAAGTGCGGCTGTGTCAAAGATCTGCCGATGCCGCAGATCCCGGCCGAAGGTATGGAGTGCGTAGCTGCAGAAGGCGACCGCATTTCCTGGCTGAATGTAACTCTGGGCGGTATCTGTGCCGCTTGTGCCGATAAAGAAATCAACTGAATAAGTTAAACTAAACCAAAATAAAGGAGAGCGATTCATGAGTCTTATCAACAAAGAAGTAGCTGATTTTTCCGTACAGGCCTACCACGAAGGTAAATTCAAAACTGTGACCAAGGGCGACGTGCTCGGCAAATGGGGCGTATTCTTCTTCTACCCCGCCGATTTCACCTTTGTCTGCCCCACCGAACTGGAAGACCTTGCCAATAAATATGCCGAATTCAAAGCCATCGGCTGCGAAGTATACTCCGTATCCTGCGATACCCACTTCGTACACAAGGCCTGGCACGATGCTTCTGACCGCATCAAGAAGATCGAATATCCGATGCTGGCCGACCCCACCCATGCTCTGGCCAAAGACTTTGAAGTACTGATCGAAGCCGACGGCCTGGCCGAACGCGGCACCTTCATCGTCAATCCGGAAGGCAAGATCGTCGGTTACGAAGTTACCGCCGGCAATGTCGGCCGCAATGCCGATGAGCTGTTCCGCAAGGTGCAGGCTTGCCAGTTCGTCGCCGAACATGGCGATCAGGTCTGCCCCGCCAAGTGGCAGCCCGGCGCTGAAACCCTGAAGCCCAGCCTCGATCTGGTAGGTCTGCTGTAATGGCGGCCGCGCTGCAGGTAAACGCGGAAAAAATGTATGATGTGATCGTGGTCGGCGGTGGTCCTGCGGGGCTTACCGCCGCCCTCTATCTCGCACGCGCCCGCTACCGCGTTCTGGTTATCGAAAAAGATCATTTCGGCGGGCAGATCACCATCACCGATGAAGTGGTAAATTACCCCGGTGTCTTCAAAACCAGCGGCAAAGCCCTCAGCGCCACCATGATCGACCAGGCCAAAGCCTTTGGCGCAGAGCTGCTGCTGGCCGAGGTGGAGAGCATGGAGCTTAGCGGCGAGATCAAGACCGTCCGCACCACCCGCGGCGAATACCAGTGCTTCGGCGTGCTGCTGGCCACCGGCGCCCACCCGCGCACCGTCGGCTTCAAGGGCGAAGAAGAGTACAAGGGCCGCGGCGTGGCCTATTGCGCCACCTGCGACGGCGAATTCTTCACCGGCAAGGATATCTTTGTCATCGGCGGCGGCTATGCGGCGGCAGAAGAAAGCGTGTTTTTGACCAAGTTTGCCAAAAGCGTGACCATTATGATGCGCGGCGATGATTTTTCCTGCGCGGAATCGGTGGCGGAACATGCCCGTCACCACGAAAAGATCAGCATCCTCTGTAATACGGTAGTGGAAGAAGTGGCGGGCGAAAACGGCCTCAACTACATCCGCTACAAAAACACCAAGAGCGGCGAAGTGACGGAATTCCGCGCTGCCGCCGGCGACAGCTTCGGCGTATTCGTCTTCGCCGGTTACCGCCCGGCCACCGCGCTGGTGAAAGATCTGGGCGTGCTCAATGAGCAGGGCTATGTCATCACCGACGCCAATCAGCAGACCGCCATCGAAGGCTTCTATGCCGCAGGCGACGTCTGCATCAAGCCGCTGCGTCAGGTGGTAACGGCGGTGGGTGACGGCGCATTGGCCGCCACCGAGCTGGAAAAGTACGCCGCCCGCCTGCAGAAGCAGACCGGCATCGTGCCCGCCGCACCCCGCCCGCAGGCCCAGCCTCAGCCCGCGCCGCAGGCCGCCCCGGCCGCCGCTCCCCAGCAGGAGAGCGCGCTGTTCGACGCGGCGATGCAGGCACAGCTGCAGCCGGTGTTCCAGCGCATGGCGCAGCCCCTGCAGCTGCAGCTGCACTTGGATGAGCGCCCTGTATCCCGCGAGCTGCAGGGCTACATGGAAGCGCTGGCCGAGCTGACCAACAAGCTGAGCGTGCAGGTGGTAGACCGCAGCGGCGCGGAAGGTGCGCCGATGGTGCGCGTCTGTCTGGCCGATGGCAGCTACACCGGCCTCGCCTTCCACGGCGTACCGGGCGGCCACGAGTTCACCTCTTTCGTGCTCGGCCTCTACAATGCCGCCGGCCCCGGTCAGGCGGTGGATGCGGAGGTGCTGGCCGAGATTCAGGCCATCGACCGCCCCATCGACATCAAGGTGCTGATCTCCCTTTCCTGCACCATGTGCCCGGAACTGGTCACCGCGGCGCAGCGCATCGCCGCTGCCAACCCGCTTATCAGCGCAGAAGTGTACGATATCAACCACTTCGGCGCGCTGAAAGATAAGTTCAAAGTGATGAGCGTGCCCTGCCTGGTGGTAGACGACCGGCGCATCAGCTTCGGCAAGAAGAACATCCGCCAGCTGGTAGATTTCCTGCAGG
>JAFXLH010000193.1 GCA_017531315.1 Bacillota bacterium | reverse complement strand
CCCACGCACTGCGTATAGGGGTAAACATGGTTGAAGTAACGGCCGGAGGCATCTTCCACAGGCTTACCTTCCGCCATCCAGAAGCCGGGATGCTTTTTGGCAAGGCACAGGTCGAAGGTAAAATCAGCGCCGATAATATTCATAGCGATGGCATACTCATCATTGAGCAGCTGCACGCCGTTGCCGCAGAATAAATACTGCTCATCAACTTCGATACCGAGAGCATCGGCGCGGCCAAAGGGCACGGTCTTATCGATATGCCACAGGCGATGGCCTTTATAATCGCAGATCATCACATTCAGCACAAATTCTGCCAGCGGACGCGGCATCTTGCGGAAGGAGAAGTAGAACGAATAATGCTGCTGCGGATCATTGGCATCATGCAGGCCGCAGCGCGCCGACCAGCAATCATACACTTTATTATGCGGGCGCCATTCATAGGCATAGTCTTCATGGCGACCATCATTGTATTCGATCTCTTTAAGCATAAGCTTTCTCCTTTTTGCGAGTGGATTCGGCAGGTGTATGCACACATATTAACACACTTTTGCCGATTCGTAAATATTTTACTTTTGCATCATAGCAGGGCAAAAATTCTCATACGCTGTAAGCAAAGGAGTGATGAGAGATGCGTACGAAACGATTCTTGATCTTGCTGCTGACACTGATGCTGCTCACCTGCTATCCCAGCACAGCTCTGGCTGCCGACCTGGGGCTTACCGCCAAGAGCGCCCTGCTGCTGGATGCACAGAGCGGTGATGTGCTGTATGAGCTGAACAGCACCGAGCAGGCGTACCCGGCCAGCTGCACCAAACTGATGACGCTGCTGCTGACGCTGGAGGCGGTGGAAGCCGGAGCAATATCGCTGGAAGATACCGTGACCACCAGCGCCGAGGCAGCCTCGATGGGCGGTTCTCAGGTATATTTGTATGACGGCGAGCAGCGCACGGTGCAGGATATGCTTATCGCCATCGCCGTAGGCAGCGGCAATGATGCATCCTATGCGATGGCAGAATATGTGGGCGGCAGCTATGAGCATTTCATTGAGCTGATGAATAAGCGCGCCGCCGAGCTGGGTATGACCGGCACGCATTTTGTCAATCCGCACGGCCTGCACGATGCCGATCATTACACCACCGCCGCCGACCTGGGCAAGCTGGCGCTGCAATGCCTACAGACGCCGCACTTTCTGGACTATACCTCCATCTACGAATACGAATTCCGCCCCGATCCGCGCCAGCTGGTGCTGTGGAACACCAACCGCCTGCTCAAGTGGTACGACGGCACTCTGGGGCTGAAAACCGGCTACACGCCGGAGGCCGGGCACAATCTGGTATCCTGCGTCGAGCGGAACGGCCTGCGACTGATCGGCGTGGTGCTGGGCGTAGAGGCAAATCGCGGCCACTTCAGCGAAAGCATGAAGCTGCTCAATTTCGGATTCAACAGCTACACCTTCAATCTGCTGCATAGTGCCGGAGATACCATCACCAGCGCCCTGGTGGAAAAGGGCGAAATGCCCAGCGTGGCGCTCACCTGCGCGGAAAATGTCGGTTACAGCAGCCTCAAGACGGCCACGGCGGAGATAAGCGAGGTAGTAGAGCTGCAGCCGCTCTGTGCGCCGCTTACGGCCGGTGATACGGCAGGCACGCTGCACGTATATAAGGATGGCGAGCTGTTTGCCGACGTGCCCCTGCTGGTGGCGCAAGATGTGCCGCGCTGCGGCTTTGGCAAGGCATGGCTGAAAATGCTGAATACATTGGGCATGTAAATTGTATATAGAAAAAGCCGCAGCTTGTGCTGCGGCTTTAATTTATGTAGTTACTCCACGATATCGGCGACCATGGCTTCCGCTTCCGGCGCTTCGCCTTCGATGCGGATAACGCCGCTCAGCATTACGGCAGCAGCAGCGGCCTGACGGGCATCGCGGCAATGGATAGTAGCGATGATCTCATCCTTATCCACATAATCGCCGCACTTTTTGTACAGCACCAGACCGGCAGCGGGATCGATGACGTCGGTCTTGACGCGGCGGCCGGCGCCCAGCTCCAGCGCGGTACGGCCAACAGCCAGCGCATCCATACCGGCGATAAAGCCGGCCTTGGGCGTGGTAACGGGCACGACCAGCGGCGCTTTGGGCAAGCGGCTGAAATCGAGGTTGCCGCCCTGAGCTTTGACCATTTCGTAGAATTTATCACGGGCGACGCCGCTTTCCAGCAGCTGCTTGGCCAGTTCCAGACCGGCCTCACGGCTCTCCGCTTTACCGCCGTTATAGAACAGCTCTGCCGCCAGCGACAGCACTACGGTAACCAGATCGCGCGCGCCGGTGCCGTTTTCCAGCACATCGATGGCTTCAGCGATCTCCAACGCATTGCCGACAGCCATGCCAAGGGGCTGATTCATCGGCGTGATCAGCGCAGTAGCCTTGTGGCCGGCCTTCTTGGCGATATCGATCATCGCTTCAGCGAGGCGGCGGGCATCGGCAGCCGTGGGCATAAAGCCGCCGCTGCCATACTTAACATCCAACACCAGCGCATCGGCACCGATGGCCAGCTTCTTGGACATGATGCTGGCAGCGATCAGCGGGATGGAATCAACGGTGGCGGTAACATCACGCAAGGAGTAGAAAATCTTGTCGGCAGGCGCCAGTTCGGCGGTCTGACCACCGACGGCAATGCCGATATCACGCACCTGAGCGCGGAATTTGGCTTCCGGAATATCTACGGAAAGGCCGGCAATGGATTCCAATTTATCCAGAGTGCCGCCGGTATGACCGAGGCCGCGGCCGGAAAGCTTGGCCACTTTCAGCCCGCCCGCCGCCAGGATCGGCGCCAGGATCAGGGTAGTCTTATCCCCTACCCCGCCGGTGGAATGCTTATCTACTACCGTGCCTTCAAGGTCGCTCCAATCAAATACATCACCGGAATGAAGCATTTCCATAGTCAGGTCGAAGGTCTCATCTTCATTGAGGCCACGCAGAAAGCAGGCCATCAGCATAGCCGAGCTCTGATAATCCGGCACTTCACCCTTTACCGCGCCTTGGACCCAAACCGCAAATTCTTCGCGGCTCAGCACGTAGCCGTCGCGCTTTTTGCGGATAATATCTACCATATTCATCGTCATATGCTTCATCCTTTCTGCATCAGCTGCGGCAAAAAGCTTTCGCCTACAGCCAAATCAGTACCAAAGTATTCTGCTACGGTCGCGCCCAAATCGGCAAAAGTGCCACGCACGCCCAGATCGGTGTGGTTGATGCCGGCACCGTAGACCAACAGCGGCACGTATTCGCGGCTGTGATCGGTGCTGGGGGTGCTGGGGTCATTGCCGTGGTCGGCGGTGATAACCAGCACATCCTCGTTACCCAGCAGCCGCAGGATCTCCGGCAGCCGCTCATCGAAGTAGTCGAGCGCACGGCCGTAACCGGAAACGTCATTGCGGTGGCCGTACAGCATATCGAAATCTACCAGATTGACGAAGATGAACCCCTTCTGATCGGCCTTCAAAGCAGCGATAAGCTGGTCAATGCTTTCGTCATTGTTGTGGGCGGGCAGCGCTTCGTCGATGTACTTACCGGCGAAGATATCGCGGATCTTGCCCACGCTGACCACGGGGACGCCCTGCTGCTGCAGGCGGTGCAGCAGATTTTCCGGCGGCGGGATCAGCGAGAAATCGCGGCGGTTTTCGGTACGTTTATAGGCGCCCGAAGTACCGATGAAGGGGCGGGCGATGACGCGGCCCACACCGTAAGGCCCGGCCAGCAGTTCGCGGGCGATTTCGCAGATGCGGTACAGCTCGTCCACCGGCACGACTTCTTCATGCGCGGCGATCTGGAAGACGCTGTCTGCCGAAGTGTAGACGATAAGGTCGCCGGTGGCCACCATTTGGTCGCCCAGTTCATTGATGATAGCAACGCCCGAGGCGACTTTGTTGCCCAGCACCCCGCGGCCGGTGCGGCGGGAGAATTCATCAAGCAGCTCTTTGGGGAAGCCGTTCGGGAAAGTGGGCATCGCCTGCTCCATGATGATGCCGGCCATTTCCCAGTGGCCGGTGGTGGTATCTTTACCCATCGAGAGCGGCGTCATTTTACCGTAGGCGCCCTGCGGAGCGTCAGCGGCAGGCACACCGCGCAGCGGCGCGATATTGCCCAGACCCAGCCGCTGCATCTGCGGCACCTGCAGGTCATAGCCTTCTGCGATATGGCCCATGGTGGAGCTGCCGGCATCGCCGAACAGCGCAGCATCCGGTGCTTCGCCAATACCGGCGCTATCCAGAACTACTACTATAAATCTCTTCATAAAAGTTCACTCCTTTTGCTATTTAGCACGCGGGTGATAACTATTGTAAACATTCTTGATGCGCTCGCTGGTCAGGTGGGTGTAGATCTGGGTGGTTGCCACATCGGCATGTCCTAAGATCTCCTGCACCACCAGCAGCTCAGCGCCATTTTCCAGCAGATGAGTGGCCAGCGTATGGCGCATGGTGTGCGGCGTGATATCCACGCCGATCTGCCGTCCGTAGGCTTTGATGATCTTCCAGTAGCCCTGACGGCTCAGGGCATCGCCACGGGCATTGACGAACAGCTCCTGCGTGTCCTTACCCTTCAGCAGCAGCGGGCGTGCATCGCGCAGATATTGCTGCAATACAGCCAGCGCTGTTTTGCCCACCGGCACGATGCGCTCCTTGGCGCCTTTGCCCATACAGCGGATAAAGCCCAGCTCGGCATCGATATCATAGGCGGTCAGCGACAGCAACTCGCTGATGCGCAGGCCGCAGGCATAGTCCAGCTCCAGCATCGCCGCATCGCGCAGACCCAGCGGCTTGGACTTATCCGGCAGATCGAGCAAGCGCGTTATCTGCTCGCGGGAGAGCACCTTGGGCAGCAGCTTTTCCAGTTTGGGAGACTGCATATTCAGCGTAGGATCGGTAGCGATGCGCCCCTCCTGCTGCATAAAGCGGCAGAAACCGCGTATCGAAGCCAGCTGGCGGGCAATAGTGGGCGTTTTCTTTTCATCCTCGAGCAGCGAGGCCAGATAATCACCGATAATATGCTTATCGATAGACTGCGGCGACTCAATACCGGCTTTACGCAAAAACTGCGCAAAAGAAGTCAGGTCGAAGCGGTAACTGACAATAGTATTATCCGCTAAGCCCTTTTCCACCAGCAAAAAATTGAGGTAGCTTTCCACTTCCCATTCGATAGCATTCTTGGCTTTTCTGTTCATTGGCGCCTCCTGCTCTAACAGGTTTTATTTCTGCGCCAAAGCCGCAAATCCTGCCAAAATGCGCCGCTATTGCACACGCATCTGTTCTATCTCGGGTAAATAGAACGATTCCAGCTGCCATACCTGCCCATCCACGCGGATCGGCTCATTCAGCTGCGGCTCGCTCCCCTGCTCTGCCTCCGCCGCCGTGCTCACCGTCTGATGCCACAGCATCGGCACCAACAGAGTCAGCATAAGCAGCAGCGCCAGAGCAACTACCAGTTTACGCAGCTTGCGTTTAGGATCGGTAACAGTGACCAGTATCATGTTCATGCTCCTTTCTAAGTAGCGATAAAAGCCAATCGCAGCAGCCACGGCGTGAGATAACCGTGTAAAAGCGCAGCTGCAACGATTATCAGCATCAGTTTGGCGTAAATAAGAAGGTAGCGGTGCCAGGCAAAGCCCGGGAGATGGCGCCGCCGCAGCAATGCCGTGGATAGCCCCAGGGCGACCGCCGAGCCGCGCAGCAGGGCCGGCAGCAAAAGCAGGTTGGGCGGCAGCGTAGCCAGCAGTATCAGCCCGCCGCCCGACAGCCCCGGATACAGCAGCAGAAAGGCTGCACCGTAGCCCACCGACATACCTTTGATGAACAGCACCGTCAGTATCAGCGGCGCGCCCAATATATGCGTACCGCCCAACGCCAGCAGTAGCAGCAGCAAGCCGTTCAGCAGCACATCGCTCAGGGTCTCCTTGAAGCCGCTGATCCTGGCCGCCGGCAGCGTTTCCAGATAGTTGCCGATGTAGATGCGTGCCTGCTCCAGCGCCAGCTCATCTTCCGGCATCGGCGTGGTCATCCCCACCGCCACAGCCACGGCAAACAACAGCAGCAGCCCTGCATACAGCGCCGCCTGCAGCCACTTTTGCTGCGGCAGCCCGCCCATGCTCATCCCCATGCCCCCTTTTCGACTTATGCTTATGCTTTGCGCCGGCAGAAAATGACGCATAAGCAGCAGCACAGGTACATAAACTTGTGCCAAGCGCCCGATAAGGACAAGATGACTATGATGCAGATATACACCGCCGATCAGCTATGGCTGCGCGGCACAGCCAATGAGATCCGCAGCTATTTTGCCGCACTCAGCGCCGAAGAGATGCACTTACCACTGCGAAAGTGGTTAAGACAACAACTGCACTAAATACAAGAGGCAGCCCGCAGGCTGCCTCTTTAGGTTTAATACAGCTTATATGCATCAACCAAGGATTGCTCGCGTGCCAAAGTAGCAAATGGTGGGGCACAGCAAGCAGCCCAGGCCGGTGTAGAAAGTCGCCGCCATGGCGGTATACGGTACCAGGCGCTGGTCTACAGCCGCGATACCGGCAGAAGTGCCGGAGGTAGTGCCGACCAGACCGCCGAAGCACATGGCAGACTTGGGATTATTGATGCCCAAGGGGCCGGCCAGGAAAGGCGTGACGATCATCGTCAGCACGGATTTAACAACACCGGCAGAGATGGACAGGGTATTTACCACATCCGAGGCGCCAACCGCAGAACCGGTGACCGGACCTACGACAAAGGTTACACATCCAGCAGCAAAGCAAGCAAGATCAGCAGTCTCACGGATGCCGAGAGCATAGCCGCATACAGCACCAATGATATAACCGCCGATAACACCGATCAGCAGGGAGATGATCATTACCAGGCCGCCCTGCTTAATCACTTCAATGCGAGCGCCAAACGCCGTGGCCAGAATGCAGTAATCGCGGAACATCGAGCCGCCCATGGTGGCAAAACCGGCAAAGGCGGGAATGCTGGCAACGCCCTTGGCCCCTGCTCCGGGCAGCAGGGCCAAAGCAAGCGCCATGATCATCGCAATGGCCGAAGTTTTGATTCTGCCGCCAATCATACGTGAAATGAACTGAGCTACATACATAATGATCGCAACCAGGCCAAACGTGGCAAACAGGGTTTTAGTACCATTCTGAACAAAAGCAAGAAGATCCATAACCGTACCTCCTCTTAGTTATTTTCCATCGGGGGCAGCGGTTCGGGCTTGCCGCCAATGCGGGAAATCAGCGGGATCAGGCACATACAGCCCAAAGTGGCAACAGAACCGCCGATAATCGGCACCATACCGGCAGAAACTGCAGCTTTAACATTCTGAATGGCACACATCGCCACAACTACCGGGATAAACATACCATTCCAATACTCGATACCGGTCTGTGCCTTATGAGAAATAAGACCTTTAGAGAGCATGTAATCGGACATCAGAATCAGAATCAGCATCGAAAAACCGGTGCCGCCGACATTGGAGTCCAAACCAACAATTGCCCCCAAAATATCGCCAATAAAGTTACCGGCAAAATAGCAAAACGACAGTAATGCTACACCATAAATAATCATAAAACTACCTCCGTATATTCTACAATTCCGTTTCTGCAATGCTGCCGGCGTTAGCTTTTGCAGAAACCCGGATCAACGATACAAATCCTAACCGGAAATATAATACCGTGAATGCCGTTCTTTTCTCCTTTCGTTTCGGCTTCACGATTTGGCTTTTCGCATCAATTTGTGGCCAGCAAATTTTGAACAAAAGAGCCTTTTTTAACACTGCATACCGTAATTACTTATGCGCATAAAATTTTAGACAACCTTCACTTTTCTCCTGCCCAACATTTCTTATGCATTATAGCAGATAAACTATTTTGTACGATATATTATAGCCAAATTGCCATTTCACCTAATGAACACAAATTTTGTAGCTGGTTTTTTATCATCAGCGCCTATTATTACTATAATTTGCACCATATGTTAGCCTAAAACGATTGGTATAACTGCATCAGATAGAAAAACACCTGATATTCATAAATTGCGCATAAATATACCAAATTGCAGCAATTTTGCATATTGTCCCATAATAACATAACGCAGAAAGAGCAGCCATTCGGCTGCCCTTTCTGCTATATACATGAGGTAATTAGGAGTAGTTTTTCTAGGAGTGGCTCTGATTCTTTCTGATTACAGGTCAATGTATTTATCCATTACCGCGGCGAATTCCTTGGCTGCAGTGGAGATAGCTGCGGCGCGAGCATTGCGGCTGCCACGTTCCAGAGCCAGCAGGCCACGACCCATCGGGCCGAGGGTGTCCTGTTCGCCCTTAACTTTAAGAGCAACGATTTCTTCGAAGTGCTTGATGATGATATCACGAGCATCTTCGTGGTTGTCGATCATTTCGTTTACGCCGCCGAGAGCATAGAAGAACTGCGGGCCGGGAGCGAAAACGGGGTTGGACTTGGAGAGTTCCTGCAGGAATTCGATGTCCAGCTTGGTAATACGGGAGATGGAGGTGATCGGCATTACGTGAATCATGGTGTTGTATTCCGGACCGAGGGCGACGATATGGTCAGCCTGCAGGCCGTGGCAGAGGAAGGCGCCGGAGATGGCGCGGGAGATAACATAGGCTACGGAGCTCCAGCCGCGCTGGCGAGCTTCGGCCAGGGCCAGCTGATAGCCGCCGGT
>JAFXLH010000192.1 GCA_017531315.1 Bacillota bacterium | reverse complement strand
TGAGCCGGGTGGATGAAACGGCGCTGGCCCGCGTGGAAAAATACCGCCAAGCCATTGAAATGCTCAGCGAAGAGTAACAATTTTGTCCGGTATGGCGAATAATATGGTCAATAGAGAGCGGATTTTCAAAAACTTGTATTAAAGTTTTTCAAATCAGCAGGGAATTGCGTAAAAATCTTGAACTATCTATATGTTTGTCGCATTTTGTTGCAAACACAACAGAATATTTTGATTGAGGTGCATTATGGTCAAAATCGTTACGGATTCTTCCGTCCTTTATACTGTGGAGCAGGGCAAAGAAATGAATGTGGATATTATGCCGCTGTGCGTCAGCATCGGCGATCTGCAGGGTCGTGATACCGAAATTTGCCTCGAAGATTTCTATGCTCATATCCGCAAAGGCGAACACCCTGTTTCTTCCCAGCCGCCGGTTGGCGAAGTAATGGAAGTTTTCAATAAGTATCCGGATGAAGAGGTCATCTGCATCTCTATGGCCGACGGTCTTTCCGGCACTTATGCCAGCGCCAGCGCCATACGCGAACAGATCGAGCATAAAGATAATATCACCGTTATCAACAGCAAGACCCTCTGCGGTCCGCATCGCTATATGCTGGAAAAAGCGGTCAAAATGCAGCAGGAAGGCGCATCTGCTCAGGAAATCATCGATTATCTTAAGTGGGCTGCCGACCACAACCATTCCTTCCTCATTCCGCAGGACTTTGACTTCCTGCGCCGCGGCGGCCGCCTTACCCCCATGGCTGCCACCCTCGGTTCGCTGCTGAAGCTGAAGCCGATCATGACCCCGACCCCCGACGGCCGTCAGCTGGAAAAGCATGGCGTAAAGCGCACCATGAAAGCTGCCATCAACGCCATCGTCGATTATTACAAGAGCGTCGGCGTATGCGAAAAGCATAAGATCTATGTCTCCCATGCCGATACCCTGGCCGATGCCGAATACGCTGTTGCCCAGCTTTCCGAAGCTTTCCCCGGCGTAGAGATCGAAATGCTGGTGCTGCATGCCGCGTTCATCACCCAGGGCGGCCCCTATTGTATCGCTATCCAATACATCGAAAAGTAATTATTCCCTATAGAAAAGAGGCCCTGATAAATGCAGGTTTTAGTCGTAGTTGATATGCAGAATGATTTTATCGACGGCGCGCTTGGCACAGCCGAAGCCGTGGCCATCGTGCCGCGCGTAGCAGAATACATCGCCGCCTTTGACGGTGTGGTGTACTACACCCGCGATACGCATCAGGTCGATTATCTGCAAACGCAGGAAGGCCGGAATCTGCCGGTAGAGCATTGCATCGAAGGCACGGACGGCTGGCAGATCTCTGCCGCGCTGCCGGTAGCCGCTGATGCGCCGATCATCGATAAGCCCACCTTCGGCAGCGCCGAGCTGGCCGCGCAGCTGGCCCAGCTGCATGCCAAGCGGCCGATCGACGGCATCACCCTGATCGGCCTGTGCACCGATATCTGCGTCATCTCCAACGCCATGCTGATCAAAGCCCAGCTGCCGGAAGTCCCTGTGCAGGTGGTGGCGGATTGCTGCGCCGGCGTCACGCCCGCCAGCCACGCCAATGCGCTGGAAGCGATGAAAATGTGCCAGATCAAAGTTATCTAAGTAAGCAAAGGCTCCGCAATAGCGGAGCCTTTTTCTTTTACAGATAGGGTTTCATCTGTTCGATATTATTCTGCTGGGTCTGCAGCAGCTTGTTGGCCAGGTCATTGATGCGCTCATCGCCATTTTGATAATCGCTCATATGCTGCAGGATCTTGGTCACGCCCATGGTGTTGCCCTTGATCATCATCTCGGCGATCTTGGAAGAAGAGCTGTCCATAGCCAGCTGGAACATCGCGGAGATCTCGCTGCCCAGTTCGGCCATCGGGTTCAGGTCTTTTTCCTTGCCGCCGCGCTCTTCCAGCATCCGGTCGGCACTGCGGTAAATGCGCTGATACTCCTCTTTCTGCTTCTGCAGAGACTGGCGCAGCGCCGCATCATGCGTCTTATCCAGCACCGAATCAATGCCCGTTTCGCCCATCTCGGTGATCTGGCGGATATAGTTCAACATCTGATTATCGCTGATCATTTTCGTATCCTCCGTAATATCGTTCAGGAATAGTTTGCCTGTAATGCGCAAAAAAATACCCGCCATATAGCGGGTATTTTCTATTTGTGCAAAAGTTTATCTAAAGCGATACTGAGCAGCATGAATATGACCTAACGCATCAGCAGCATCAGTGGTGTGATGAGATAATCAATGAGGCCGAATACCGCGTCCAAGCAGGAAAACAGGGCCGGGATGAGCAAAGCTGCCGCGGCAAAGATGATGCCCCGGCGCAGTTGCCCGGCGGCGATGCGGCATTTGCCGCAGACCTGATAAAGCAGCAGCGCGGCAAAGCCGAACGAAGAGAGGGCGAGGATGGCGGTATCTGCCAGCTCCCAGCCGCGCATCAACCGCTGATGCGCCTTCAGCAGCGGCAGCTCTGCCGCCGACATACCGCCGCCTATGGCAAAAAAGTGATGGGCGCTGCAGAGCAGGGCAGAGCTGAGTGTCGTCAGCATCAGCAATATGGCCAGCAGTCCCGTTAGCGCTTGTCGGTAGCGGCGTGCCGCCTGCAGCTGTTTTTGCTGTCCGTAGACGATGCCGTCCAGATCGGTGGCATATACGCGGGCCAGCTGCTGCAGCATTTCGATATCCGGCAGGGTACGCCCGGCTTCGTAGCCGGAAATGGCCTGTCTGGTCAGTCCCACTTTTTCCGCTACCTGCTCCTGTGTCAGGCCGCTGTTCAGCCGCAGCTGCTTCAGATTATCGTGAATCGACATGACCGCACCTCCTTTACGCTTTCAGTATAATCAACTGCTATGCTGCGCGGCAAGCAACGATTTGTTGCAAAAGAAAAAGCCCCGCTGAGCGGGGCTTTGCAGTTACTGCTGATTGCGGTGGGCTTCACGCATACGCTGGGTGTGATCCAGCAGGCGTTTGCGCAGGCGCAGGGTCTTGGGGGTGACTTCCAGCAATTCGTCGTCAGCCAGGTATTCGATGCACTGTTCCAGCGACATCTGGCGCGGAGTGGAGAGGCGCAGCGCTTCGTCGCTGCTGGAAGAGCGGATATTGGTCAGCTGCTTACGTTTGCAGACATTGACGGCGATATCTTCACCGCGCAGGGTGCTGCCGACGATCATGCCGGCATAAACGGGAGTGCCGGCGCCGATGAACAGCTGGCCGCGTTCCTGAGCATTGAACAGGCCGTAGGTGACGGCTTCACCGGTCTCGAAGGCGATGAGGCTGGATTCCTGACGGCGGACGATCTCGCCGCGGCAGGGGGCATAATCTTCAAATACGGAGGCCATAATGCCTTCGCCGCGGGTATCGGTGAGGAATTCGTTGCGGTAGCCGAACAGGCCGCGGGCAGGGATGAGGAATTCGATCTTCATGCGCTTGCCGGTGGGGGTCATGTTCAGCATATCACCGCGGCGGGCGCCCAGCTTTTCGATGCAGACGCCTACGCATTCTTCCGGCACGTCTACTACCAGGCGTTCCAGCGGCTCGCACTTCACGCCGTCGATCTCTTTATAGAGTACGCGCGGCGGGGTGACCTGGAATTCGTAGCCTTCGCGGCGCATGGTTTCGATGAGGATGGACAGGTGCATTTCGCCGCGGCCGGCTACATTGAAGGAGTCGGTGCTGCCTTCTACTTCGGTGATGCGCAGCGATATGTCCTTCAGCGTTTCGCGGAACAGGCGGTCGCGCAGCTGGCGGCTGGTGACGAATTTGCCTTCGCGGCCGGCAAAGGGAGAATCGTTGACGCAGAAGGTCATTTCCATAGTCGGTGCGGAGATCTGCATGAAGGGCAGGGGATCGATATTCAGCGTATCGGTGATGGTGTCGCCGATGGTGATATCGCCGATGCCGGAAATGGCGATGATATCGCCGGCAGAGGCTTCCTGTACTGCCACACGGTT
Source organism: Bacillota bacterium (assembly GCA_017531315.1). Lineage (GTDB taxonomy): Bacteria > Bacillota > Dehalobacteriia > UBA4068 > UBA4068 > RGIG6518. The sequence goes on along the minus strand of JAFXLH010000192.1, from coordinate 10,774 downwards.
CAGACCGTCGAATTCGTACAGGGATACGACCTTGGCACGGCGCGGTTTGCTGTCGATATCATGGTAGTTGCTGACGGCGATCTCCTGATTCTGGCGCACGCTGCCGCGTTCGATACGGCCGATGGCGATACGGCCGACGAATTCATTGTAGTCGATGGCGGAAACCAGCATCTGGAAGGGGGATTCGGTATCCTGCAGCGGAGCGGGGATATAGTCGATGATGGTGTCGAACAGCGGCTTCAGGTCGACCGGAGCTACATCCATAGAGCGGGTGGCCAGGCCCTGCTTGGCGCAGCAGTAGAGGATGGGGGAATCGAGCTGCTCGTCGCTGGCGTTCAGCTCCAGCAGCAGCTCCAGTACTTCATCTACCACCTCGTCCACGCGCTGGTCGGGACGGTCGATCTTATTGATGACGATGATCACGCGATGCTGCAGCTCCAGCGCCTTGGAAAGTACAAAGCGGGTCTGCGGCAGCGGGCCTTCCGCCGCGTCTACCAGCAGGATGACGCCGTTGACCATCTTGAGGATGCGTTCTACCTCGCCGCCGAAATCGGCGTGGCCGGGGGTGTCTACGATGTTGATTTTGGTGTTGCCGTACTGTACGGCAGTATTTTTGGCCAGGATCGTAATGCCGCGTTCGCGTTCCAGATCATTGGAGTCCATGACGCGGTCTACTACGGCCTGATTCTCTCTATAAATACCGCTCTGCTTCAGCAGCTGGTCTACCAGAGTGGTTTTGCCGTGGTCAACGTGTGCGATGATGGCGATATTGCGTAAATCTTTAGCAGCCAAGGGATAAATCTCCTTTCACATTCAGCGCAGATAAAAAATCTTCAACAAAAATTTATTATAAGTCATACGCTGATGATGTGCAAGGGTTTTGTTGGTAAATCTACAGCTTTTTACGCCAATTTGCCCCATTTCTACTTATGATATGGCAGGATAAAGGTAATGGTTGACGAAATATACAAGTTAGCTTGAAGTATTGAGTTGTGGAGGAATCGCTTTGCGCATCTTAGGCATAGACCCGGGGACGGCTATTATGGGCTACGGCGTTATCGAAGCTGACGGCAACCGTTATCAGCTGCTGGATTATGGCTGCGTACGCACCAAGGCCGACATACCGATGCCGCAGCGCCTGCTGCAGCTGCATCAGGGCGTAACCCAGCTGATACAGATGTTTGACCCCGCCTGCGTTTCCGTGGAAGAGCTGTTCTTCAACCGCAATGTCACCACCGCCGTGCCGGTCGGGCAGGCCAGAGGCATCGTGCTGCTGGCCGCCGCGCAGAATGAGCTGCCGGTGTACGAATATACGCCGCTGCAGGTAAAGCAGACCATCTGCGGCTATGGCCGTGCGGAAAAACCGCAGGTACAGTTCATGGTGCAGCGCCTGCTGAATATGCAGAGCATCCCCAAGCCGGACGATGCCGCCGATGCGCTGGCCATTGCCATTACCCATGCCCGTTACTACGCTACGCGCCGCCTGCGCGGTGAGGAGGTTTAGTATGATCGCCTTTGTCAAAGGTATAGTTGCCGCCGTGGATGAAAGCCGCCTGGTCGTCGATATCGGCGGGGTGGGTTTGGAGGTGCTGGTGCCGCTGACTCAGCTGCAGCCCTATCCGCAGGCCGGCGATGAGATTTATCTGCATACGCATCTACAGGTGCGCGAAGATGGCTGGCAGCTGTTCGGCTTTGCCTCGGCGGAACAATTACGCATCTTCCGCCGTCTTATTGCTATCAACGGCGTCGGCCCCAAGATGGCGCTGGCCATCTGTGATTCGCTTAGCCCGCAGCGGCTGATCGCGGCGGTGGCTGCCGGGGACGAAAAAGCCTTCTGCGCTGTCTCCGGCGTGGGCAAAAAGATCGCCCAGCGCCTGCTGCTGGAACTGAAAGATAAATTCAGCGATGCGGAGCTGGCCGGCCTGCCGCAGGCCGCAGCCGCCGCGCCCGCTATGCCCGCCGCCGCTTCTTCCGAGCTGACGGAAGCCTTGAAGCAGCTGGGCTACAGTGCGACCGAAGCGCGTGCTTTGGCGCTGCAGGTGCAGGAGCAGCTGCCGGATGAAAAAGACACCGGCCGCCTGCTGACTGCCGCTTTACGCATGTCCCTGTAATTGCCGCAACACCCCGTTTTGGAGGTTTTTATGGAAGACGAAAGACTGATCAGTTCGCAGATGCAGCCGCCGGAAGTGGATGCCGAATACCACATCCGCCCGATCACGCTTGACGAATATACCGGTCAGAAGCAGACGAAAGATAATATTTCCGTTTTCATGCAGGCGGCTCGTCAGCGCGGTGAAGCGCTGGATCATGTGCTGCTTTACGGCCCGCCCGGCCTCGGCAAGACCACGCTCGCCAATATCATCGCCAATGAGATGGGCGTGAACCTGCGCGTCACCTCCGGCCCGGCTCTGGAACGCCCGCGCGATCTCGCCTCCATCATCAGCGATATGGCGCCCAATGATATCCTCTTCATCGACGAGATCCATCGCCTGAACCGCGCCGTGGAAGAGGTGCTGTATCCGGCGATGGAAGATTTCCGCATCGATATCGTCATCGGCAAAGGCCCCGGCGCTACTACCGTGCGCCTGCAGCTGCCGCCGTTTACCCTCATCGGCGCTACCACCCGCGTCGGTATGCTCTCGGCGCCGATGCGCGACCGCTTCGGCGTGATCTGCCGCCTCGAGTTCTACAAGAATGATGAGCTGATGGAGATCGTGCGCCGTGCCGCATCCGTGTACGGTGTGGCTATAGAAGACGACGGCGCCTATGAGATCTGCCGCCGTTCCCGCGGTACCCCGCGTATCGCCAACCGCCTGCTGCGCCGCCTGCGCGACTTTGCGCTGGTCAAGGGCAACGGCGTCATCACCAAAGAGATCGCCGCCGATGGCCTGAATATGCTGGGCATCGATGAGCTGGGGCTCGATTATACCGACCGCCAGGTCATGGAAGCGGTACTGCGTAAATTCGGCGGCGGCCCGGTGGGGCTGGATACCATCGCCGCCAGCATCTCCGAATCTGCCGATACCATCGAAGACGTCTGCGAGCCGTATTTGCTGAAGCTGGGCTTCATCAGCCGCACGCCGCGCGGCCGCGTGGCTACCGAACTGGCGGCGGAATACTTTGGCGTGCCGCTGCGTAATGCCGGAAAAGCAGGTGATGAGGCATGAAGACTTTACTCCATTGCTGCTGCGGCCCTTGCACCGCCGGCAGCCTGCCCGCCTTCTTGGAGCGGGGCAGGGAAGTGACCGGCTGGTACTTCAATCCCAATATCCACCCCTATAAGGAATTCACCGCCCGCCGCGATTCGTTCATCCAGTACATGCAGGCGGTAAACTGCGAGTATCTGGTAGAAAACGAATATCCGCTGGAAGACTGGCTGCTCGTACAAGCTCCGCTGGCCAAAGAGCGGCAGGCCCGCTGCGGCAACTGCTACCGCCTGCGTCTGGAACCGGCGGCCCAAAAGGCGGCCGAGCTGGGCTACGATGCCTTTTCCACCACGCTGCTGGTCAGCCCCTATCAGGACCATCAGCTGCTTATCGAGGTGGGGCAGGAGATGGCGCTGCGTTACGGCGTCAGCTTCGACTATATCGACCTGCGCCCCGGCTTCCGCGACGGGCAGAATCAAGCCCGCGAAATGGGCCTGTATATGCAAAAATACTGCGGCTGCATCTATAGCGAAAAAGAACGCTATGTAAAGAAGAAAAAGAAAGCTGCGGAATAAAGACAATACTTAAACAAAGGTTGGTTTGATGAGATCTTTCCCCATAAAAAGATTCATAAGCATATTGCTGCTGGTGGCGCTGTTTGTGACCTGCACGGCCGCTCCGGCTGCGGCGGATGACAGCATCTATATCCGCGTGCTCTTAAGCCGCGGCACCGGCTCCGGCTTCAGCGCCAAGATCATCGAAGGCGAATATGAGCTGATCGACGAAGAAGAGGATGAAGTGCTGGACGAATACGGCCCCGGCGACACCATCTATATCAACAGCGGCTGCATCCTGCAGGAAGTGGATGAGGATGAAGACAACATCTTCAGCTATGCCGGTACGCAGTACCGCGGCTCGCTGCGCGCCATCAGCAATGATGCTACGCTCTATGCCGTCAATGTCATCGATCTGGAGCAGTACCTGTACGGCGTGGTGGGCAAGGAAATGGGCGCCAGCCACCCGGAAGAAGCGCTGAAGGCGCAGGCTGTGGTGGCGCGTTCCTACGGCGCGGCGCATATCAGCGGCAGCAATAAGTACTACGATGTGGACAAGGGTACCAATTCTCAGGTCTATGGCGGCTATACGGCAGAAAGAGAAGGCGGCGATGCCGTCATCGATGCCGTGGACGATACCTATGGCGAAGTGGTCACCTACAAAGACAAAGTCATTTCCACCCCGTTTTGCTCTAATGCCGGCGGCCATACGGAAACCATGTCGGTAGTATGGAGCGGTTCTGCCGCCTATGATATCCCGGCGGTGGAATCTCCCTACGATGAGGAAGCCGGTAATTATTCGGAATACGGCGCTACCACCTATCAGTGGGTGGTGGAATATACAGCCGATGAGATGGAAGAGCTGTGCGATGAGTACGACGGCACCAATATCGGCACATATAAAAGCATCAAGGTTTCTACCAGCGGCAGCGATTCCGGCCGCGTGACCAGAGTTGTCATCAAGGGCAGCAAGGGCTCGGTCACTGCCGATACGCAGACCAAGATACGCAGCCTGCTGGGGCTGAAAAGCACCCTTTTCACCGTGCAGGATATCGGCAATCCCGCGCCTGCCGGTTATGTACGCAGCGTAACGCAGACCATCTCTATCAGCGACTTTGTACCGCTGTTCGTCCGCAGCGCCTACTATTCGGTGGCCAAGGCCATCAACGGCGGCTCCGGCACGGTCTATGCGGTAGACGCCTTTGGCGAGGTGAACAAGCTGGTCTCCACCAGTTCCGACAGCGATGTGGTGGTGTTCAGCGGCAAGGGCTACGGCCACGGCGTGGGCCTCAGCCAATGGGGCGCTATCTGCATGGCGCATGACGGCTACGATTATGACGAGATCATCGCCCATTATTTCAGTTTGGATGAAGACGACGATCTCGATCTGCAGGAGATCTACGATTTATAAGAGAGGACAATTTACCAATGCAGGTTGCAGATTTTGACTACAATTTACCGGAAGAGCTGATCGCGCAGGAGCCCGTTTATCCGCGCGATTCCTCCCGTCTTCTGGTGCTGGATAAAGTAAGCGGCGCGGTACGCCACAGCGCCTTCCGCCGTCTGGAAGAAGAGCTGCGCCCCGGCGATACGCTGGTCATCAATGATACCAAGGTGCTGCCCGCACGCATTTTCGCCCATAAAGAAACCGGCGCGCAGGTAGAGCTGCTGCTGCTGAAGCAGGTGGGCCTGAACAGCTGGCAGACCATGGTGCGCCCCGGACGCAAAGCGCTGCCCGGCACCAAGCTGCTCTTTGATACGCCGGATATGACCGCTACCATCACCGATACCGATGAAGAGGGCACGCGCATCGTGGAATTCCACCACAGCGGCGACTTCTACGCATTGCTGGAGAAGCTGGGCGAGATGCCGCTGCCGCCCTATATCAAGAAGCATCTGGACGATCAGGGCCGCTACCAGCCGGTATATGCGCGTGAACGCGGCAGCGCCGCCGCTCCTACCGCCGGCTTGCACTTCACCGAAGAGCTGCTCGAACACCTGCAGCAGGATTGCGGCGTCAATGTAGTCAAGATCATGCTGCACGTGGGCCTCGGCACTTTCCGCCCGGTCAAGGCGGATACGGTGGAAGAGCACCACATGCACGCCGAGTTCTACCGCGTCACCCAGGAAGCCGCTGATGCCATCAATGCCGCCCGTGCCAAAGGCGGCCGCATCATCGCCGTCGGCACCACCAGCGTGCGTACGCTGGAAAGCGTGGCGGAAGAAAACGGCCATATCCCCGCCACCGAAGGCTGGACGCAGAAATATATCTACCCCGGCTACAAGTTCAAGGCCATCGACGGTATGATCACCAACTTCCACCTGCCCAAGAGCACGCTGATCATGCTGGTATCGGCGCTGGCCGGGCGCGAGAACGTGCTCAATGCCTACGAAGAAGCCATCCGCGAACGCTACCGCTTTTTCAGCTTTGGCGATGCGATGCTGATCATCTGATACCTGCAAAAGAGGAGGAAATATGTCCAAACCTGCTGTTACTTATACTCTGGTCCACGAAGACAAGCATACCGGCGCCCGTGCCGGCATTCTCCATACGCCGCACGGTGATGTGCTTACGCCCGTCTTTATGCCGGTGGGCACCTGCGCCACGGTAAAAACGCTCACTCCGCATGAACTGCGCGAACTGGGCGCGCAGATCATCCTCGCCAATACCTACCACCTCTATCTGCGCCCCGGCGATGATCTGGTAGCAGAAGCGGGCGGCCTCCATTCCTTTATGAACTGGGATGGCCCGATCCTGACCGATAGCGGCGGCTTCCAGGTCTTCAGCCTGGCCGGCCTGCGCAAGATCAACGAAGAGGGCGTTGTCTTCAGCTCTCATATCGACGGCAGCCGCCACCTCTTCACCCCGGAAAGCGTGATGAAGGTCGAGGGCAATTTGGGCGCGGATATCGCCATGTGCTTCGACGAATGCTCTCCCTATCCGGCAGAGCCGGCCCGCATCGCGCAGGCCATGTACCGCACTCATGCCTGGGCAGAACGCTGCAAGCACGCGCATAACCGCGAGAATCAGTCGCTGTTTGGCATCGTGCAGGGCGGTATGGTGCGCACTCTGCGTGAGCAGAGCGCCAAGACGCTCGCTGCCATGGACTTCCCCGGCTACGGCATCGGCGGCCTCTCCGTCGGCGAGCCCAAACCGCTGATGTATGAGATGCTCGATTACACCACCCCCTTGCTGCCGCAGCATAAGGCCCGTTACCTGATGGGCGTCGGCAGCCCCGACTGCCTGGTCGAAGGCGTACTGCGCGGCGTGGATATGTTCGACTGCGTACTGCCCACCCGCATCGCCCGCAACGGCACGGTGATGACGCCGGACGGCAAGCTGGTCATCCGTAATGCCGAATACGCGCGCGATTTCCGCCCGCTGCAGGAAGGCTGCACCTGCTATGCCTGCCGCAACTTCAGCCGCGCCTATATCCGCCACCTGATCAAATGCGGCGAGGTACTGGGCATCCGCCTCACCACTATGCACAATATCCACTTCCTCTGCCACCTGATGGCAGATATGCGTGAAGCTATCCTCAACGATTGCTTCGCCGAATTCCGCCGCGAATTCTGGTCGAAATACGTTATTGAACCCACTCCGCCCGATCTGATCTGAGAAAAGGAGGATCTGCTATGAGTTTGATGATGGTGTTGCTGTGCGGTGTCTGCGGTCTGGTTGGCGTAGGCCTTGGCATCAGCCTGTTTTTCTGGGTAAATAAAGAAAGATAAAGCAAAAAGGCAGACGGGAAGCGACCCCCGAATAAGAAATCATAGATCAAAGTTCGCGGGCGTTCCGCCTGCGGACTGGATGTTTACCCCGGCGGGACAAAGATTTTGAGCCTGTATCAAGGCGGCTTTTCGCAGGGCTACACGGAATGTAACCCGAGAAAAACAACGCAGATACAGGCCAAAAGAATGTTCCGCAGGGCTGTGATTTCTTATGAGGGGGGAGCGCAGTCTGCCTTTTCTTGCACTATGTTACAGCCAAACTGAAACCGCCGCCCCAAGGTGGAGCGGCGGCAGATGAGCAGGGGAGAATTATACGTGCTTCAGGTCGACGATCATTTCGTCGAGGATCTCGGCAGCGGCCAGGATAACGGGCTTGCAGCCGGTGGGAGCGGGCAGGCGATGCGCTTTTTTCAGATCGGCGCAGACGATGGAGCCCATCTTCTCTTTGTAGCGGGCGTGGAATTCTTTGCTTAAGGCTTTGATATCGCTGGCATGAGCTACGGTGGCTACATTATAGTGGCTGAGCACGGCCAGAGCACCGGCCAGTGCGCCGCAGTATTCTTCCATGCCGCAGCCGCCGCCGAAGCCGGCGATAATGCGGGCAGTATCCAGATCGAGGCCGAGGCCGTAAGCCTGATTGGCGCCGTAGAGGATCTTTTCCGCGCAGTTGTAGTCTTCGGCTACCCCGAAGTCATTGGCGATGAGCTCTGCAAGTTTGGCAGTCATAAGCAATACCCCCATTATATTTTTTGTGGTACAAGCTATATTTCGTGCTGTTTCGAGCAAATCCTTTACAAATAGCAGGTAAATCAGGGAATTTTGCCGTATCCTGCAGCTATCAGTTTAAGGAGCTTAGTTATGGATTCCGTAATGATCTATGTATTTTTTGCCGTGATATTTCTGGTGCTGTTTGCCATCATCCTGCAGCAGCGCAGTATGTTTGCCGCCCTGCAGGAAAGCGACACGCGCCGCGCCGAAGAGCTGGCTGCCCTGCGTGCCGAGCTGCAGCGCACCGATGCGGAAAATGCCGACCGCCTGCTGCGCCAGCAGCTGGCGATGAAAGAGAGCAGCGACCAGCGGCTGGATTCCTTGCGCGATTCGATGAGCCTGCATATGAAGCAGATGCGCGACAATAACGACCGCCAGCTGGCAGAGATCCGCGTCATCGTGGACGAAAAACTGCACGAAAGCCTGGAAAAGCGCCTCGGCGAATCCTTCCGTCTGGTCAGCGAGCAGCTGGAGCAGGTCTATAAGGGCTTAGGCGAGATGCAGACCCTGGCCGGCAGCGTCGGCGACCTGAAAAAGGTGCTGGGCAATATCAAGACGCGCGGCATCTGGGGCGAAGTGCAGCTGGGCGCATTGCTGGAGCAGATCATGGCGCCGGGGCAGTATCAGCTGAATGCCGCCGTCAACCCCGACCAGCCGCGCAACCGCGTGGAATACGCCATCGTGCTGCCGGGAAAAGATAGCGGTAGTGTCTACCTGCCCATCGATGCCAAATTCCCGCTCGAAGATTATCAGGCGCTGCTCATGGCAGAAGAGCAGGGGGATGAAGCCCTGCGTATTGAAGCCGGCAAGGCGCTGGAGCGCCGCATCCGCGAAGAAGCGCGTGATGTGCGCGATAAATACATCGCCCCGCCCCATACCACCGATTTTGCCATCATCTACCTGCCGGTAGAGGGGCTCTACTCGGAGCTGCTGAAGCGTCCGCAGCTGGTGGAGGTGCTGCAGCGCGATTACCGCGTGGTCCTCGCCGGCCCCACCACCATCGCCGCGCTGCTGAACAGCCTGCAGATGGGCTTCCGCTCGCTGGCGGTGGAGGCACGCTCCAACGAAGTGTGGCAGCTGCTGGCGGCGGTGAAGGGCAGCTTTGGCGACTTCGCCATGCTGCTGGATAAAACGCAGAAGAAGCTGGCGGAAGCCAGCCACAGCATCGACGACGCCGCCCGCAAAACGCGCCTTATCGAAAAGCGCCTGAATAAAGTATCGGTGCTGGAAATATCGCAAGAAGAAAACGATCGCTTACTGTATGAGGAGAACTGAATGAGCAAACTGAAACTCGTTTCCTGGAATGTCAACGGCATCCGCGCCTGCCTGAAAAAGGGCCTGCTGGATGTGATCAAGGAGCTGGATGCGGATATCATCTGCCTGCAGGAGATCAAGGCGAAAGTGGAGCAGCTGCCCAAGGAGCTGCTGGATATCCCCGGCTACCACCTCTACTACTTCCCGGCGGAGCGCCCCGGTTACAGCGGCACCGCCGTGTTCAGCCGCATCGAGCCGCAGCAGGTGAGCTTTGGCATGGGCGAGCCGCGCTTCGACTGCGAAGGCCGCACCGTCATCGCCGAATATGAGGATTTCATCCTCTATAACGGCTATTTCCCCAATGACGGCAATGGCCCGGAACGCCTGCAGTACAAGATGGACTTCTACGAATACATGCTGGAATGGGCCAAGGGCTGCACCAAACCGCTGATCATCTGCGGCGATGTCAATACCGCGCATATGGAGAGCGACCTGGCCCGCCCCAAAGAAAATGAGAAAAATACCGGCTTCCTGCCCATGGAGCGCGCCTGGATCACCAAGCTGCTGGAAAGCGGCTTCGTAGACACCTTCCGCCTCTTCTGCGCGGAGGGCGGCCAGTACAGCTGGTGGGATATGAAGACCCGCGCCCGCGAACGCAATGTCGGCTGGCGCATCGACTACTTCTTCGCCTCGGAGAGCATCAAGGATAAGCTCGTGGATGCCTATATCCTGCCCGATATCATGGGCTCCGACCATTGCCCGGTAGTGCTGGAAGTGGAGTTTTAACGGAGGTAGCGTATGGTCATGGATGAACTTAAAAGTGCTATCATCAACGCCCTGTCCGACCTGGAACCGGCCGAATGCCAGCCGGATGCGCTGATCGAGCATGAGTTCTTCGAGATAGACACCACCGCCGCCGATAACAGCGAGTGGCTGGCGGTGATGCGCGGGCAGCTGGCTGATGCCACCGCTTTCCGCATCCATTGCTGGGAAGATGAGGAGGACGATATCGCGCTGGCGCTGCAGTACGGAAGCGTTGAAGAGAGCAATTGGCGTCACGGCGTGATCATCGCCGGGGCGGTCACCGACGAGTTTCGGGATATGCTGCTCAGCCAGCCCAAACCGGCTCAGCGCCTGGCGGGCAATGCCTTTACGCCCTTTTTCACCATTCAGCTGGATAACGGCTTCGAAAGCGGTCACTACGGCACCGAACTGATAAAAGTGCATCGATAAAGCTAAACCGCCCGCAAATGATGGGTGTTCGTAAAACAGTTAAACCAAAAATTTAACTATTTTACGGCATCTGTCAGACGGGGTTGG
>JAFXLH010000191.1 GCA_017531315.1 Bacillota bacterium | reverse complement strand
GCTCTGGGGCGATAGCAGCACCTTTACGCTGGATGCCGGCAGCCATGCGCTGCAGCTGGAAGCGGGCGGTCAGGGGCTGTATCTGGCGCTCTTTTCGGGCGGCGGCTGGCAGGTGATGCCGCTGTATCTGCCGCCTGCTGCCACGGAGCAGGTGCTGAGCGGTGCTGCTGTGCCGCGTCCGGTCACTCCCGCAGCGGCGCGTCAGCTGCTGCTGCAGCAGGGCAGGCGAGCTGCCACGCTGGTGGTGGCCGCAGCCGATAGTGCCAACCCGCAGGCGGCAGATTTCGTCTGCAGCGGCACGGCCGATCATCTGGTATTGGCCGAGGCGGTGGCGGCGCTGCCGGAGAGCGGTGGCCGCATCGTGCTGCTGGACGGCACCTTCTGCTTCGATACCACCGATGTGCCGCTGGAAACGGTGGGCAACTATCAGGTCTACCGTCCGCTGCAGATCAATAAGCCGGATGTCTGCATCTGCGGCATGGGCAATGCCACGCGCATCATGCTGAAAAGCGGCACGATGAACGATGACAGCAAGGCCGGGCATCAGCTGTATATGCTTACCGTAAACGGCACCGGCTTTTCGTTGCGCGATCTGCGGCTGGATGGCAATAAGGCCGCCAATGCCAGCGGTGAGGTGATCGGCCTGCTGCTGGCGGCCGGGGCGGTGGCCTCGCAGGTAGAGCATTGTCTGCTCACTTCCTGCAATTTCAGCGCCTGCAATGCCGTGACCAGCCGTGTGCTGCTGCAGGGCAATCGCTTTGCCGATAATTTTTACGGCATCCGTCTGGTGGGCGGGCAGGCCGTATGCAGCAACAATGAGTTCTTTGGCAATTCCAAAGTCGATTGCTATTCCTTCCAGAGCGAATTGCAGGCTGTGGGCAATCATCACGAAGGCGGTACTACCGGCTACTTCATGCAGCAGAACAATTATGATTTTGTCACCGGCAATTATTTGCTGGGATATCAGATCGGCGTGCGTGAAGAGGGCAGTACGGATCTGGTGGTAATGGGCAACTTTATCCAGAAGAGCCGCGGCAACGGCGATTATTCCGGTGGCGGTTATCCCGCCTATGTCGCCCAGAGCTGTACCGGTGTGGTGATGATGAACTATACCGATGGCACTACGCCCTATATTTCGTCCAACTGCACGGTCACCCGCAATCTTACCGGCAAGACCAGCTGGAATATCAGTTGACGGCAGGCGGCAAAAGCGGTAAAATTGCAGTGATGCGCCCATAGCTCAGCAGGATAGAGCAACTGCCTCCTAAGCAGTAGGTCGGAGGTTCGAATCCTCTTGGGCGCGCCATAGCCGGGCCGGGAGTTTGCTTCCGGCCCCGGCTCAGCCCCAGGAGGTGTGCGGATGAGCTTTAGCGAGCTGGATAAGCAAATGATGCAGCTGGCGCTGGAAGAGGCGCGTCTGGCTGCCGCTGACGATGAAGTCCCGGTCGGCGCGGTGCTCTATGCCCGCGGCGCCATCGTCGGCCGTGGCCGCAACCGCCGCGAGACCGGCCGCGACGCCACGCTGCACGCAGAGATGATCGCCATTCGCGAGGCCTGTGCCACCATGGGCGGCTGGCGGCTGCCGGATTCCACGCTCTATGTCACGCTGGAGCCCTGCCCGATGTGCGCCGGCGCGCTGGTGCAGGCGCGGGTGGAGCGCCTCGTCTTTGCCACCACCGACCCCAAGGGCGGCTGCTGCGGCACGGTGATGAATATTGCCGATAACCCCGGCTTCAACCACCGTGTGCAGATAGAAAGCGGCCTGCTGGCCGAAGAGGCTGCAGCACTGCTGAAAGCCTTTTTTGCCGCCAAACGCAATAAGTAACAGTTTAGGGATAGCCATCTGCGGCTATCCCTTTTGTTTTCCCGAAAGGAGATTTGAATATGGCTTTGACTAAACTGAATGCAGAAATGGATCATATCAGCCGCCTCTCCGATATGCCGCAGCAGGAGGGCATCGGCACGGCGGAGCTGAAGGCGCGCTTCGATGCCGGAAACCGCCAGATCAAAGAATATCTCAATGCGGTGCTGCTGCCGGAGCTGGATAATGAGCTGGCGCGGATGCGCGAGCAGCTGCGTATGCTCTCCCTGCCGCAGGATATCTGCTACCGGGTGAAGCGCGGCACGGCGCTGCTGGGCGCAGGCGGCTGGCTGGCGGATGCGGATGGCGCTCTCTACCGCCAGAGCGTGGCGGATATCGCGATCGGCGCGGAGATGACGGTGCTGCTGCAGGTGGCGGCGGCAGACCTGGCCGCGGGCAGCCTGAGCGCGTATCGCGCAGACGCCTATGACGGCGGCTTCAGCGTAAGCGTGGCCGAAAAGCCGCAGGCAGATGTGAATATCGACTATAGCGTGCTGGATGTAGGCTGATTTTCACCTAAGCTTCACCGTAATTTCCGCCTCGCCTGCTTGCGGTGGCGGCGGCCTGTTTGTTATACTTTTAGTGACCGCTTTGGCGGAGACAAGATAATAAGGAGGCTGCACTATGGAACTGTACGATGAAGATATTTTTGAAGCAGTAGCGGAAATCGTTGCTTCTACTATGGAAGAAAATGAGATCAGCATCGATGCGGAAGGCGGCAAAAAGGTTGCCGAATATTTCCGCGCTATTTACGATGGCATCGCCAATCCCCCTGTCAAGCCTGCGGCTCGCCCCGGCAAATTTGAAGTATATAAAGACGGCAAGGGCGAATATCGCTTCCGTCTCAAAGCCGGCAATGGCGAAGTTGTCGCCACTTCCGAAGGCTACAGCAAAAAGGCTTCCTGCCTGAAGGGCATCGAAAGCGTACGCGGTAATGCGGTAGCGCCTGTCGTAGAAGTAGAAGAATAAAAAAATCCCCTCATTGGCGGGTGCTCGTAAAACAGTTAAACTAAAAATTTAACTATTTTACGGCATCTGTCAGACGGGGTTGGTAATCAACAACGAAAAATGAGTGATGCCAGGTCGAAAGACCGAGCATCACTC
>JAFXLH010000190.1 GCA_017531315.1 Bacillota bacterium | reverse complement strand
GGTGGCGGCAGGCATGGGCACCTCCGGTTGTGTGCATATTTGCTGCATAATATGCAATGGGCCGGGCAGTGGTTCGGGGGTAAAAAGTTGAAATTTTCTGGCGCATGAGCCGCAAACATGGCGAAAAGTTGAAAAAACTGTCCTTATCGGCAGCAAAAGTTGTGAAAAAAGCGTGAATTGTCAGAAAATTCGCTTGACATATTGTATACATACTTATATAATTCTTGTATAATTATCACAGATTCTGATAATTTAAAAAACTGAAGGGGGATTTACCAAATGAAGAAGTCTTTAGCTCTTGTTCTGATGATGATTCTGTGCTGCGCTCTCGTATTTGCCGGCTGCGGCGACAAAGAAAGCGACACCACTTACCTGACCATGGGTACCGGCGGTACTTCCGGCACCTATTATGCTTACGGCGCTGCTCTGGGCACCATGCTCAACAATGTTGAAGGCCTCGGCGTCAACGTCACCGTCAACTCCTCCGGCGCTTCTGCCGAAAACGTCCGCAACATCGCTGCCGGTGAAATCGACCTGGCCATCATGCAGAACGACGTTCTCGACTATGCTACTTATGCCACCAACACCTGGACTGCCGACCCGATCACCAATGCCCGCGTTATCGCCACCCTGTATCCGGAAATCGTTCAGCTGGTAGTTGCCACCGATTCCGGCATCACTTCCGTTGAAGACCTGAAGGGCAAAACCGTTTCCATCGGCGACGTCGGCTCCGGCGTTGAAACCAATGCCATCCAGATCCTCGGCGCTTACGGCATCTCTCTCGAAGACATCAATGTTGTCCACCTCGGCTTCAGCCAGTCTGCCGATGCGATGAAGGACCGCACCATCGATGCTTTCTTCGTCACCGCCGCTGTTCCCAATACCGCCGTTATGGATCTTTCCACCTCCCGTGAACTCACCGTTCTGCCGCTGGATGCCGATGTAGTTGCTCAGCTGCTGAACGACTATCCCTTCTATGCCGAAGTTACCCTGACCGATGCTGATTACAGCTTCCTGGCTGCCCCCGTTACCACCGTTGCCGTTAAGGCCACCCTGGTTTGCCCCGCCGAAGCCGATGAGACCCTGATCTACAACCTGACCAAGGCCATCTTCGACAACAAGGCTGCCATCAGCCACGACAAGGTTTCCTACCTCTCTGCCGAATCTGCCGTTGAAGGCGTTTCCGTAGAATTCCACCCCGGCGCTGCCAAGTACTACAAAGAACTTAACCTGATGTAAGATATTATCGCGATGTTTCCTCCCAAAAGAAATAGTCGCATAAAGCTATTATGGATAAGCGCGGCTTTTGCCGCGCTTATCCTCGCGCTATACTGGTTTGTTCCCAGTAAACCCTGTATCAGCTTTTCCGGCTATCGCAGCGGCGAGACCTATCTGCTGCTGGATGCGGAACAGCATGCGGAGTTCTCGGTTTCGTTTACCCATTCGGTAAACAAAAGCTATGTGGAAGATTTTTATCAGCTGCGTGATGACGGCATTTATCTTACCCACACCCGCTATCAGACCTTCGGCGCCGGTATGACTACCGATATGCTGGCCGATGGCGGTGCTTACTGGTATGAAGAAGACGGCTACATGGTGATCGGCGGCTTCGAGCGACTGCTTGACCCGCTGACGCTTACGGTAGGCTATGTGGCCAAACATATTTTGCATGTAGAAGACGAAGTGATGCCGCTTACGGATTTTGCCGCATCCGGCACTACTTTGCTGATCGAGAAGAAAACTTGTTCCCGTGCGGCGTATCTGCGGCATGGGCTGAACATATAAGTTTTAATTATTGTTAAAGGGGGATCGGCAGTGACCCAGGACATCGACGCCCGCGATCTGAACGCGGAAACGGCGCAGCCCGAAGATCATGTCGAACATATCGGCGAAGAGCTGCATCCGGATCATTATGCGCCTACGCATGAAGAGCTGGCTGCAATCATGGCGGAATACGATAAGGAATCCAATACCCGCCAGTTTACCGGTACCAGAAAACAGGTCATCCGTTTGCTGTGTATTGCCTTTATGATCTACTGCATTCTGTACAACACTATCTGGCTGCTTCCCAGCCAGGTGCAGAAGGCATCTTTCGTCTCTTTCCTTATTGTAATGGTATTTTTGCTCTATCCGGCACGCAAAAAAGACCACGATAAACCCTATGTACCGTGGTATGACTGGATCTGCATGGCGCTGGGCGGCGGTAGCTTCTTCTACTACGTGGTCAACTTCCAGCAGATCGTTGCTCAGCAGGGCACCATTACCCGGACCGATATGATCATTGGCCTGATAGGCATTGTGATGCTGTTTGAGTGCTGCCGCCGCGTTACCGGCTGGCCGCTGATCATCGTAGTATCGCTGTTTATCGCCTATGCCTATTTCGGCCGCTACATACCCGGTGACTTTGGCCATGGCGGCTATTCACTGAAGCGTATCGTCTACTTCCTCTTCTATACGGAAGAAGGCATCATCGGTACGCCGCTGCAGGTCTGCTCCCGCTATATCGTCATCTTCATCCTCTTCGGCGCGATGCTGGAAAAGACCGGCATCGGCGAATTCTTCATCGATATCGCCAACTCCCTGGCCGGCCGTCAGGTCGGTGGCCCGGCTAAGGTCGCGGTTATCGCTTCCGGTCTGCAGGGTACCATCTCCGGCTCCTCCGTTGCCAATACCGTCGGTTCCGGCTCCTTCACCATCCCGATGATGAAGCGCATGGGCTACCGCAAGGAATTTGCCGGCGCGGTAGAAGCGGCCGCCTCTACGGGCGGTCAGATCATGCCGCCGATCATGGGCGCCGCCGCCTTCCTGATGGCGGATATCACCGGCATCCCCTATGGCCGCGTTATCCTCGCCGCCAGCATCCCGGCGCTGCTCTATTTCACCACGATCCTGCTGCAGGTACACTTCGAAGCGCGCCGTCAGGGCCTGAAGGGTATGCCTGCCGATGAGATCAAGCCCTTTGGCAAGCTGATGCGCCATCGCGGCTATATGCTGATCCCCATCGCATCCATCGTCGTCTTCCTCGGCATGGGCTTCACCGCCGGCCGCGCGGCTCTCTATGCCACCATCGCTGCCTGGTTCTTCGCCCTGTTTGCCAAAGATACCCGCCTCTCCTTCAAGGATGTGCTGGATGTACTGGAAAACGGCATCCGTAACTCCATCGGCGTAGGCGTGGCCTGTGCGATGGCCGGCTGCATCGTCGGCGTCGTCACCCGTACCGGCCTCGGCGTCACCTTCGCCTCTGCCATGGTCAACCTGGCCGGCGGCAATATCATCTTCGCCCTCTTCCTTTGCATGCTGGCTTCCATCGTGCTGGGCATGGGCGTACCCACCACCGCCAACTACGTCATTATGGCTACCGTTACCGCTCCGCTGGTCATGAACATGGGCGTACCGATCCTGGCCGCGCATATGTTCGTCTTCTACTTCGGCATCGTTGCCGATATCACCCCGCCGGTAGCTCTGGCTGCCTACGCAGGCTCTGCCATTGCCCGCGGTAACCCGCTGAAGACCGGCATCGAGGCCAGCAAGCTGGCCATCGCCGCCTTCCTCATCCCCTATATCTTCGCTCTGAACCCCGCGCTGCTGTTCGGCGGTACCGCCGCGGTAGACGTCAACGTAGTGGATATTGTCCGCATCGTTATCACCTCGCTGTTTGGCGTAGTGGGCATCGCCAGCGCGGTTTCCGGCTTCTATGTAGGCAAGCTGAGCATCGTGGAACGCGTCATCGGCGCGCTGGCCGGCATCCTGCTGGTCATCCCGTCCTTGGCTACCGACTTCATCGGCGTAGGTCTGATGATCGTACTGATGATCATCCAGAAGTATCGCTACGGTGCTGCTCTGCCTTTCGGTGACGACTGAAAAATGTAACTGCTAATGCCGCACTCCGCTGAAGTGATCCAAAAGATCATCTTCCGGAAGCGGCATTTCCAGTACCCAGAAGAGGGCTTCCAGCTTATCTACCAGGGCCAGGATGATCAGGTCGGTGTATTCTCCGGCATCCTTGCCCAGCAGCTCTTTTTCGGCCAGAGTATAGGCCAGGCGCTCTTTGTATTCGCTGATGCGGGCGGCAATTTCGTGCTGGCTGCGCATGATATCCTCCGCGTGAATGTGCTTTATTACAGCATATCGGCGGGGCAGGCAGAGGGTGCGGCAAAGATTTTTTGAAAAATTGCAATAAAACTCTTGCAAACAAGCCCGCTTTTTGGTATTATATCATAGTGTCGCGTGGATCGATGGCCGCTTGGCCGTTGCGATAGCATTTTTATGAGCATTTAAGGAGGTGCAACATGGCTAAGTGTGAAATTTGCGGTAAAGGCGTACATGCTGGCATGAGCGTCAGCCATTCCCATATCCGCACCAAAAGACAGTGGAAACCCAACCTGCAGACCGTTCGTGCCGTTGTTAACGGTACTCCTACCCGTGTAACGGCTTGCTCCCGCTGCCTCCGTTCCGGCAAGGTTCAGCGCGCTAACTAAGTTTGCATACCAGAGCCCTTCTGCTTAGGCAGAAGGGCTTTTTTCGTGCTCATTTTGGCTAAATGCCCAGCAAACTGGGGGTTTATTTATGCGCGGATATGTAGTATAATAAGGCATACTGCTGTAATTGTGTGTAAATGACCGGAGGGTTGATAATATGAGCACTGTGATCAATGGCAGCTGCGGTACTATCGAGATCAGCCGCGAGCTGATCGGTAAGCTGGCAGGTATTGCCACTATGGAATGCATCGGTATCGTGGGCATGGTTTCTTCCCGTGCCATCCGTGACGGCATCACCGAGATTTTGGGCAAAGAAGCCCTTTCCAAGGGCGTGGATGTGGAAGTAAAAGATGGCAGTCTGGCCATTAAAGTAAACGTAGTGGTCGCTTACGGCACGCCTATTTCCGTGACCGCCAACAACGTTATCGAACATGTGCGCTACATCGTTCAGCGCGATACCGAATTGAAAGTCAGCCGCGTAGACGTCAATATTCAGGGCGTTCGCGTAGTTGATTAGGAGGATTTTTGAATGGCAGAAACTATTAATAAAATGGACAGCCGCCTGCTGCGTGATTTTTTTGCCGGCGGTTGCAACAATCTGTCCGCCAATAAGGAAGTTGTAAACTCACTGAACGTTTTCCCGGTGCCGGATGGTGATACCGGTATCAATATGTACCTCACCATCAGCTCCGCCATGCGTCAGATTGAGGGCAAGAAGTACACTTCCTGCGGTCCGCTGGCTCAGGATTTTTCCATGGGCGCGCTGCTGGGTGCACGCGGTAATTCCGGCGTTATTCTCTCCCAGATCATGCGCGGCCTGTTCCTGGCCATCGGCAGCAAAGATGAGCTGACCCCCGCGGATCTGGCTGCGGCCTTCCAGAAGGGCGTGGATCTTTCCTACAAATCGGTTATGAAGCCGGTAGAGGGCACCATCCTCACCGTATTCCGCGAATTCACCGCCGCCGCCGTCAAGGCTGCCGAAGCCGGCGCCGATATCATCGGCGTGGTGGAAGCCGGTCTGGAAGAAGGCCATGTGGCGCTGAAGAATACCCCCAATCTGCTGCCGCCGCTCAAGGAAGCCGGCGTGGTGGATGCCGGCGGCAAGGGCCTGCTGGTGATCATGGAAGGCGGCCTGCGCGCGCTGAACGGCGAGATCGTCTCCGCCGGTTCCGATGCCAATGTAGGCTTTGGCGGCGACTTTGAAGATCATGAGCCGGATATCGAGTTTGCGTATGATACCCAGCTGCTGGTCAAAGGTGAAAACCTGCCGCTGGACGTTATCCGCGAACATATTGCCATGGATCCGCCCGGTGACTGCCTGCTGGTAGTCGGCACCGAAGAAGTGATCAAGATCCACTACCATACCAACTATCCGTGGAAGGTGCTGGAATACTGCAGCAAGTTTGGCACCATTCACGATATCGTGATCGAAAATATGCGCGATCAGGCTCATGAGCTGATCAACCATGACCCGGACTTCGCTCTTTCCAATGCCAAGCCCGCCATCGAAGACATCCCCGCCTGCAAAACCGGCGTTATCGCTGTTTGCGCCGGCGACGGTCTGGAAGAGATCTTCCGCGATATGGGCGCTGCCGTGATCAGCGGCGGCCAGACCATGAACCCCAGCGCGGCCGACCTGCTGGATGCCATCGAAAAGATCAATGCCGAAGAAGTGGTGCTGCTGCCCAATAACAGCAACATCGTACTCACCGCGCAGCAGGCGCAGAAAATGGCCGAAAAGCCGGTCTACGTCGTGCCCAGCAAGTATGTGACCCAGGGCATCTCCGCGCTGCTGAACTATGACCCGGAAGCTACCGGCGAAGACAATTATGCAGCGATGATGGAGCTGATCGGCGGCTGCGTATCCGGCGAAGTCACCTATGCGGTACGCGATACCAAGTTCAGCGGCTTCGAGATCGCCGAAAACGATATTCTGGCGATGAAGAACGGTGATCTGGTCGCCTGCGGTCAGGAAGTTGAGCCCACCGTGCTGGAACTGGTCGAAAAGATGGTCAGCGATGAACACGGCATCATCAGCCTCTTCTACGGTCATACCGTGGACGAGCAGGAAGCCGTCGCTCTGGCTACCAAGCTGGAAGAAATCTACCCCGATCTGGATGTGGAATATCATTATGGCGGCCAGCCGCTGTATCATTATCTGATCTCTGTCGAATGAGTTTACAGGGCTGCCGCGATGGCAGCCCTAGTTTATTGCCAAGAGGAGTTGTGGCATGGATTTTTGGCAGTTGATGGAAAAGGAACGCAAAAACGGCTGTACGGATATGGCTGTATTCGGCGGCTTTGCTGCTTATTGCTATGAATGGGCGGCAAAAGAGGGGCGTGAAGACCTGATGGCCATTGCCAGCCGCTATGCCGCCGCCTCTCCCGCCAAGCGTCCGGAGATACTGGCCGAGCTGGCGGCCCGCTGGCCGGAACAGGCGGTGGCGGAAGCCGCCCCGCTGACTCAGCCCGCGCCGAAGCGCAAAACCCCCGCCAAAAAGCCCGCCGCCAAGGCGGAGACTGCCGCCGCTCCCGCTGCCCCTGCCGCCGATGCACTGGCGCAGCCGCTGACCAAAATCAGCGGGGTAGGGGAAAAGCGCGCGCAGATCATGGCTAAGCTGGGCATCAACAATATCGGCGACCTGCTCGCTTATTATCCGCGTGCCTATCAGGACCGCAGCGCCATCACTCCGGCGTCAGAGCTGGTCTACGATCAGCCGGCGCTGCTGCGGATGCGCGTCCGTTCCTGCTCGCTGGCGCGGGTGGGGCGGCTGACCATATTGAAGGCGGTGCTGTTCGATGATACCGGCGCGGTGACGGCGGTCTGGTTCAATCAGCCCTTTTTGCAGCGACAGCTGACCCGCGACCGCGAGCTGGTCATCTACGGCAAATGGGAGCGCCGCTATAATCGCAGCGAATTTATGGTCAGCGAATACGAATTTGTCGATGGCGGCGATTATCAGCCGGGCATCGTGCCGCTGTACCGCCTCACCGAGGGCGTGACGCAAAAGTATATCCGCCAGCTGATGAGCCGCGCCTGGCAGGGGCGCATCACCAAGGTGCCGGAGCTGCTGCCGGAACACTTACGCGAAAAATACAGCCTGCCGGAGCGCGGGCAGGCGATGTTTTCCCAGCATTTCCCGCTGAATTTTGCCGAGCGCGAGCGGGGACGCCGCCGCCTTGCCTACGAAGAATTGCTGCTGCTGCAGCTGGCCATCGTGGCCAACAGCGAAAACCGCGGCGCCCAGCCCGGCTATGCGATGAGCGCCGATCCCGGCATCCTGCAGCGCTTCTGCGATAATTTGCCCTATGCGCTCACCGGAGCGCAGCAGCGGGTGATCGGCGAGATCTACGCCGATATGGAAAAGCCGCTGATGATGTCGCGCCTGGTTCAGGGTGACGTGGGCTGCGGCAAAACGGCGGTGGCGGCAGCGGCTATCTACAAGGCGCTGGCCAGCGGCTGGCAGGCGGCGATGATGGCGCCCACGGAACTGCTGGCGGCGCAGCATTACCGCAATTTGCGCCCCATGCTGGCCGATTTGGGCTTCCCGGTGGAATTCCTCAGCGGCAGCACTTCTGCCAGGGAGAAACGCCGCATTTTAGCGCTGGCGGCCAGCGGCGAACCGCTGCTGCTGGTGGGCACTCATGCGCTGATCCAGGACGGCGTGGAACTGCCGCGGCTGGGGCTGGCGGTGACGGACGAACAGCATCGCTTCGGCGTGATGCAGCGTGCGGCGCTTTCCGCATCCGCGCAGGCCGATGTGCTGGTGATGACCGCCACGCCGATCCCGCGTACGCTGGCGCTGACGCTCTATTCCGACCTCGATTTCTCGGTCATCGACGAGCTGCCCCCGGGCCGCCAGCCGGTGCGTACCGATGCCGTGAGCTACGATTACGAGGAGCGTGTGCATCGCTTCATCCGCAAACAGGTGGAAAACGGGCGGCAGGTCTTCGTGGTCTGCCCGATGATCGAAGACAGCGAGGACAGCGACTTAAGCGGCGCGGTCTCGCTCTACGAGCGCCTGCAAAAGGATGTTTTCCCCGATTTGCGGGTGGCTCTGCTGCATGGGCAGCTGAAACCGAAGGATAAGAATGCGGTGATGGATGCCTTTGTGGGCGGCGAGGTGGATATCCTTGTTTCCACCACCGTGGTGGAGGTGGGCGTGGATGTGCCCAATGCCTCGCTGATGGTGATACGCGATGCGGAGCGCTTCGGCCTGGCTCAGCTGCATCAGCTGCGGGGGCGCGTAGGCCGGGGCAAGGAGCAGGCCTATTGCTTCCTGATGTCGGAGGCGGAGGGAGAGAGCGCACAGCGGCTGGACATCCTCACC
>JAFXLH010000189.1 GCA_017531315.1 Bacillota bacterium | reverse complement strand
GGGCAGCTTGCATCAGCCGCCCTGCGGATAAATATGGGTATTCTATTTGCCGAACAGCTCTGTCGCCGCCGCCATATTGGCGCGGATCTCTACGCCGAAGGGGCAGCGCTTCTCGCAGGCGCCGCAGCCGATGCAATCGCTGCCGGTAGCATCCAGCGCCGCATAATGCTCGCGCACCGTCTCCGGCACTTCGCCCTGCGCCTTTGCGAGGTTCAGGAACTTAGTCACCGTCGCCACGTCGATGCCCTTGGGGCAGGGCGCGCAGTGGCCGCAGTACATGCAGTGCCCCTGCCAGCGAATGCGCGGGAAGCTGGCAAAGGCCGCCGCGTAGTCCTTCTCTTCCGCCGTGGCGCCGGTATAGGCCAGCGATGCCGCCAGCTGCTCTGCCGTATGTACGCCGGCCATGATGCAGGCCACAGCCGGGCGGGTCAGCGCATAATGCAGGCATTGCACCGCGGTGAGCGCACGACCGGCGGGAGAAAGCTCTTCGGAAAGCAGGTCGCCGCCGCCGAAGGCCTTCATCACGGTGATGCCTACGCCAAGGCGCTGGCAGGTCTCGTAGAGCGCCTCGCGTTCGGGGTCCATATTGGTGAGCTGGCCGCTGTAGCTTTCCGCATCCCACAGATGGTCGCAGTCTTCTTCACCGGGCAGCAGGTCGTAGCAGGGATT
Organism: Bacillota bacterium; assembly: GCA_017531315.1. Taxonomy (GTDB): domain Bacteria; phylum Bacillota; class Dehalobacteriia; order UBA4068; family UBA4068; genus RGIG6518. Next base: position 2,706 of record JAFXLH010000189.1, on the reverse strand, counting down.
TACGGAAAACATCAGCACATCGATGAGCCCGCTCTCCACCGCCGCCAGCGCCGCCTTGGGGTTATGGCTGCTGACGCCGAGATGACGGATGCGCCCGGCCGCCTTTTCCGCCAGGGCATAGGCCATGATGGGCCCCTCCGCGATCTCCGCCCACAGCTGCGGCGAATCCACATAATGGATCATGCCGATATCCACGTAGTCGGTATGCAGATTTTCCAGCATCGCCGCAAAAGAGGCCTTCACCTCGTCCAGCTTGCGCGTAGCCTTGTACTGCCCATCCTGCCATACGGTGCAAAGATGCGCCTGCAGCACGAATTTATCGCGGCAGGTGCTGATATTGCGGGCGATATGCGCGTGCACGGCGGGATTGGGCGTGTAGACATCCATGCAGTTGACGCCCGCCGCCAGAGCCTGCGCAAACAGCGCATCCGCCTCCGCCTCGCTCTTATTGTTGAAGCCTTCGCAGCCGAGGGCGATCTCGCTCACCATAAGCCCGGTGCGGCCCAGTACGCGGTATTCCATAATAGCAGCCTCCTTATGCAGATTTGCTGCTTTTATGATAGCGCTGCAAACGCAAAAATTCAAGCACATTGCGGCGATATGTCTATTGACACCATATCGAGGCGGGAGTAGTATGTAGGCATCTAACAGCATTTACACATTTTATCCGGAGGTGCTCACTACTATGTGGTTCATCTTTGCCCTGTTTTCCGCCATCTTTGCCGCACTGACCTCTATTCTGGCCAAGATTGGTATTGAAGGTGTCAACTCGCATCTGGCCACAGCCATCCGCACGCTGGTAGTTGTCTTTATGTCCTGGGGTATGGTTTTTCTCACGCAGGCGCAAAGCGGCATCAGCGAAATCAGCAGCAAAAGCTGGCTGTTCCTCATCCTTTCCGGCCTTGCCACCGGCGCTTCCTGGCTATGCTACTATTATGCACTGCAAATCGGCGAGGTTTCCAAAGTTGCCCCGATCGATAAACTGAGCATCGTCTTTACCCTGATTCTGGCATTCATCTTCCTGCACGAACAGTTTACCGCCAAGTCACTGATCGGCTGCCTGCTGATCAGCGCCGGAACACTGTTTATGGTACTTTGATAAGCAAAGAGCCCGCAATAGCGGGCTCTTTTTATTTAGGCACGGGGAGCCTTGTACCAGTCGTGATTGGCGGGGTTGTTGATCAGCTTGCCCGCTTTGGTGAAGCGCGAGCCGTGGCAGGGGCAGTCCCAGCTTTGTTCCGCCTCGTTCCACTTCAGCGCGCAGCCCAAATGCGGGCAGCGGCGGGTAGTGGGAGTGAGCAGGTTCAGCGTGCTTTCCGCCGCATTGACCAGCAGCTGCGGCTTCAGTATGCTGCGTGCGGGGTCGAAGAGCTGCGCCGCCGCATTTTCCCGCCCCAGCAGCAGATCGCGCAGCAGCAGCGCCGCCGCCATAGAGTTGCTGATGCCCCAGCAGTTGTAGCCCGTAGCGACGAAGAGCTGCGGCGTGGCCGGGCTGTAGCGGCCGATATAGGGGATGCGGTCCAGCGTGATGCAGTCCTGATTGGCCCAGCGCGCCGCCACCTCCAGCTGCGGATACCAGCCGCGCGCAATGGCCTCCAGCTCATCCCAGGCCATACCCTGCTTGCCGGTGCGATGCCCGCCGCCGCCAAAGAGCAGCATATCGCCATAATTGCGGAAGGTCAGCCCGTCATCCGCCTCGTCTACATACATGGCGTCTACCGGCGCGGCATTTTTCAGCGCCAGCAAGTAGCTGCGCATCTGATACATCTTGAGGAAGTAGCCGCCGCGGCGGTTGATAAAGGGGAAATGGGTGGCGATGATGATATTTTCCGCGCTGATCTTCACCCGGCCGCAATCGGCGGTCATGCTCCCCTGCCCCAGCTTGATGCCGTGCACCGGCGTGTTTTCATAGATGCGCAAATGCTGCGCGATGCCCGCCGCAAACTGCAGCGGCTGAAAGTGCGCCTGCTGCGGAAAGCGCAGCGCCGCCGCCACGGCGAAGGGCAGGCCGGTCTGCTCCGTATATTCCGCGCTAAAGCCCAGCTCTGCCAGCGCCTCGGCCTCCCGCAGCACCTTTTCGCGGTCATCCAGGCTGTATACCACATTATCCGCCTGCGTAAAGGCGCAATCGATGCCCTCCGCCAGCCGCCGGTATTCCGCCAGCGCCTGCTGATTGGCGCTAAGGTAGGCCGCCGCCCGCTCCCGGCCGCCCTGCCGCAGCAGCTTGTGGTAGATGAGCCCATGCTGGCTGGTGATCTTGGCGGTGGTATTGTGGGTAGTGCCGCTGCAGATGCGCCCGGCCTCTACCAGCAGGCAGCGGATGCCCGCTTCTTTGAGCAGGTAGGCGGTCAGCAGGCCGCTCAGCCCGCCGCCGATGATCAGCACATCGGTATGCACACTTTCTTCCAGCGTGGGGAATTGCGGCAGCGCTGCCGTTTTCTTCCAGATAGATTCCATGATATCACCTCTGCCGCCAGTATGCGCCAAAGCCGCGCCGCTTATGCGCCACTATGCACCAAACAGGCGCCCCAGCAGCCCCAAGACCAGCACCAGCGCGATCAGCGCCAGCAGCAGGCGGCGATGCTGCCTGTTGTAAGGCTTGCCCATAATACCGCCTCCTTTTTGCTGCATCATATGCCGCAGGCAGCAGATGAGGCACAAAAAAGCCCCTGCAAAAGCAGGGGCTTTTGAAAACATATACATCCT
>JAFXLH010000188.1 GCA_017531315.1 Bacillota bacterium | reverse complement strand
TTGTGCGAAAGGATGGGCACAAATGCCTGCAGATAATAAAAACATCCGCAAGTATAAAAAGACGCCGCTGAAAAAGCATATCCTCTTTTTGCTGGAGATGACGGCCGGCTCGTTTATCAGCATCGGCGCTTTTCTCATCTTCATCGGCGGCAACGACCTGCTTTCCGGCGGTGTGTTCGGTATCGCCCAGATCTTTAATCACTATATCACTGCGGTGCCGCTGGGCGTATTCTATATGCTGCTCAATGTGCCGCTGCTGGTGATGGGCTGGCGGCAGCTGCGCCCGCGCTTTGCCTGCTATACCATTTATGTGGTAGCGCTGCAGAGCTTTTTGACTGAGTATCTGGTGCCGTACCTGCCGCAATACACCAATGACCTGCTGCTGGCCTGCATCTTTGGCGGCCTGCTGGGCGGCGTGGGCAATGCCATCGTGGTACGCGCTCACGGCAGCGGCGGCGGTACGGATATTGTCGCCATTATCGCCCGCAAGCACTTCGATATCAGCATCGGCACCATCTCGCTGATGGCCAACGGCGTGGTCGTTTGCCTGGCCGGGATGATCTTCGGCTTCGAGCGCGCCATGTATACGATGGTCAGCATGTACGCATCCAGCCAGGCCTTCAACAAGGTGCTGGGCGGCTTCAACCCGCGCCGCAATGCGATGATCATCTGCGATAACGGTCAGGAGCTGGCCGACCGCCTGATGCGCGCCCTTGGCCGCGGCGTAACGCTGCTGCCGGGCGAAGGCGCCTTCTCGCATCAGAAGAAGGATGTGCTGATCTGCGTGATGAGCCGCCTGGAGCTGCCGACGATGAAAGAGATCGTGCAGGAAGTTTCTCCCAATGCTTTTGTCTTTATCAACGAGACCTATGAGGTACAGGGTCGCTTCTACAGCACCAGCAGCCAGAAGATCCGCGCTTTGGCGGCGGCTCAGCAGGGCGTGGCGTTTGAAGAGGATTTTGACGAAGACGACTAATAAGAGTTGGTATAAGAAAGCCCCTCCGGATGGAGGGGCTTTTACGTTTATAGGCACAAACTTAGTTGCGGATATGACGAGGCAAATGGCGGCGCAGACAAGGCAGCAGGCCCGCAGACATAGCGGGTCTATTTCAAGGGCCGATAATTGCTTTTGCAATTTCGTCAGTTCTTACTTTACGGCAAAGCCGTTTAATCATAAAGAACTGACTTAACGAAGTATGCGGCGTCATTTGTCCGTCAGATTACTCTTCCAAAAGTTCTTCCCACAGCTCCGGCTCCACGATATCGCGGATCCGGACCTGCATCGGCTCATCCATGCCGGTGAGGGGATTGGCAGGGTAGTCCTCGGGGTCGATCTTGCCGGTCAGCCATACCTCTGCGCCGGCGGCCTCTTCGGCCAGCAGCTGGCGCACCAGCTCGTCGATGCCGGCATTGACATAGGCGCCGCGTAAGTCCTGCAGGCGGCCGCTCTTGGGCATGCAGTAGTGGCTGCGGCAGACGAAGGTGCGGGTGGCGTGAGAGGTGCAGAAGCGCCCCTCGCGGTCGAGGAAGGAGCAGGAGCTGTCTTCGCGGCGGCGCAGCATGATATCCACCACGCCGTCTTCGATGCTGAGCGTGCCAAAAGCGCCCACCACCGCGTGGCAGGGGTAGGGGCTGGGCGGCAGCAGGGTGGCGAGGCGCGGGATATCGCCGATGGTCAGCGGGGCGCGCTCCCAGCAGCAGCCGTCGCAGCCGCGGCAATCGGCGATGTTCTCGGCCGCGAACTCATCCAGCGCAAGCAGAAAATCGTATACGGTGGCATCGTGGTCGTTTATCTGCAGGTCGTAACCGACGCAATCATCAAACTGGCAGGGGAGGACAGTAACTTTATTCATATGGATTTCCTTTCTAAGTACGGTTCGGACAAATTGGCGTTTTGGCCTCGAACGAGGTCTGCAAATCAGCTATTTTTACAGATTCTGTCGCAGCGGCGCATTTCCTGCTTGGGACAGGCGATATCTGCGGCTCAAACAGCGCTTTTTACCACAAAAAGTTGATTTTTTCTATTTATATAACTAGAAATATATTTATAGCCGCTATATTTTGTGCTAAAATAATACTGTCTAACAATGGGCCGGAAGCAGCACTTTTGCTTTTGGCCGTATGGAGGTTCCCATGGCT
>JAFXLH010000187.1 GCA_017531315.1 Bacillota bacterium | reverse complement strand
GTAACATTGGCGCTAGGATCAGGATCATAAGCTGTAGCCGTAGTAGGAGTAGCTATAGCCAAAGTACCCCATTCACCTGGCGTATTAAGTTCATAAGCTTGAATAATAACATCATTAGGCTCAAAATTTAATTCCCAAGTCGGATAACAAGGCCAACCTTTTGCCACGCAGACATCCTGTGGCTGGGTGGAAAAAGCAGGTCCGACCGCCTGTACCGTAGCCGGTATCAGCACCAGCATCAGGCACAGCAGCACGGCAAAAGCTTTTGCTTTGGCGCCAAACTTCATAAAGCATCTCTCCTTTTCATTGAAAGTATTTAAAATAAAGGGCCGAGGCCCTGCTTGCGCCGGTGTGCGGCTCCCGTTTGCCAAAGTGTAAAAAGTGTGCTACACTTGGGGCAGATATGTGCCACTGCTGCCGCTTTTTTGCAACAGGGCAAATATGCGGGGCGGTCTCTGTTTTCCGTTGGCGCGTTGGACAGAGATCTTTATGCAGGAGTTTACTCCTGCATAAAGGGGTACCCCTTTAGCGTTTTTGGCAAACGGCAAGGATATACCCTCCTTTAGCACTCTTGCAAATCAATTGTGCCTACCCCTTTTGGGCTTGTCCCCACCCTTTTGGTGTGGGCATCGGCATTTTTTTGCTTCAGGTACATAGTTGTGCGCAGAACCGCCTGCCGCCCGGCAGACGGAAAAGGAGCAAGCCATATGAAAAAATTCTTCACCGCCATACCCCTATTATTGCTGCTGTTTCTCTGCCTGCTCGGCACCCGCCTGATAGGCGACAAGAGCGCCGGCATCATCTCCGTCTACCGCTTCACCGCAGGGCTGTCGCTGCTGCTGTTTTTCTGCTACTGCGCCCTCATCCACCGCAAGAGCGCCTGGCTGCTGCTGCTCTTCGCCTCGGTAGCGGTAGTCAACTGCGGCTACTTCTATCTGGCCGCCGCCGACACCCTGCAGCAGGCGCTGGTGGCAAACCGCGTGGCCTACTTAGGCTCGGTAGTGCTGCCGCTGTCGATGCTGATGATCATTTTCACCGTCACCGATACGCCGCATCCGCGCTGGCTGCCCTATGCCCTGCTGGCTCTGGCCGCCGTAGTCTTTGCCATCGCCGCCAGCCCCGGTATACTGGATATCTACTACAAAGAGGTCAGCTTCTCCATAGTAAACGGCGTAGGCACGCTGCAAAAGGTCTACGGCCCGCTGCATCCGCTCTATCTGGTCTATCTGCTGGGCTACTTAGGCAGCATGATCAACGCCATCATCCGCAGCCACATCCGCCGCCAGCTAGCCAGCACCGCCTATGCCACGGTGCTGCTGATCGCCGTCATGGTCAATATCGGCGTCTGGTTTACCGAGCAGCTGGTGGATATCCAGTTCGAGTTTCTCTCCATCTCCTATATCATCAGCGAGCTGTTCCTGCTGGGCGTGCATCTGCTGGTAGTGGAGAATCACCGCCTGCATCAGCTGGTTGTAGATGCTCACACGGTGCAGAACTTCATCCCGGCAGACATAGCAGCAGCCGAGCAGCTGCTGACCGCGCCGCCTCCGCAGACGCTGGCCGAGCGGGAGCGCCTGGAGCTGTTTATCGCCGGGCAGGAGCGCCTGACCCCCACGGAAAAGGCCATCTTCGACCTATACATAGCGCGCGCCGACAGCAAAGAGGTGATGCTCGCCCTGAACATTACGCAAAACACGCTCAAATTCCACAACAAAAACATCTACAGCAAACTGGGCGTCACCTCCCGCCGGGAACTGCAGGAGGTATACAACCAGCTGAACACACTAAAGCAAACCATAGCCAACGAAGCCGATACAAACCAGTAACAAAAAAGGCACCCACAAGGGGTGCCTTTTGCTATTGGTGCGGGCGGTGGGACTCGAACCCACACCCGAAGACTGGCTCCTAAGACCAGCGCGTCTGCCATTCCGCCACGCCCGCACGTGCGGCCCGCCGGGGCAGGCCGCTATTCAGTTATGCTGTAATTAGAGAATAATCAGGTCCTTCGGCGCGGTGAAGAGGCTTTCGCCGCCGGTCTCGGTCACCAGCACGGAATCCTCGATGCGTACGCCGCCGATGCCGGGCAGGTAGATGCCGGGCTCGATGGTGATACAGTGGCCGGGCTTGAGCACGATCTCGCCGGTGAGGCTTACGCGCGGCGCTTCGTGGATCTCCAGGCCGATGCCGAGGCCGGTGCCATGGCCGAAGTTATCGCCGTAGCCGGCCGCTACGATGATGTCGCGGCAGACAGCATCCAGCTCCTTGCCGGTGATATGCGGGCGGGTAGCCGCCACGCCGGCCAGGTGGGATTCCAGCACGATATCGTAGATCTGCTTCATCTGCTGGCTGGGCTGGCCCACGCTGATGGTGCGGGTCATATCCGCATGATAACCGCGGAAAGCGCAGCCGAAGTCCAGCGTGATCATTTCGCCGCTCTTCACGACCTTATCCGCCTGCGGCACGGCATGCGGCAGCGAGCCGTTGGGGCCGGAAGCGATGATGGCGTCGAAGCTGGAATCGCAGCCCAGCTTGCCGATCTGATAATACAGCTCGTTGGCGATCTCCATTTCCGTCATGCCGGGCTTGATGATGCCGCAGATGGCATCGAAGACCTTATCGGTGCAGGAGCAGGCATGGCGCAGCAGCGTCATTTCCGCCTCATCTTTCACCATACGCAGCGGCTCTACCGCATCGGAAAGCGGCAGCAGCTCTACCTTGCCCGCCAGATCTTCCGCCAGCGCGCGGTAGTCGCCGTAGCTGAGCGCATCCTGCTCGAAGGCCAGCTTGGTCAGGCCCATTTCCAGCACGTTGCGCGCCACAAATTTGGGCAGGCGTTCGCGGGCGATCACCAGCAGCTGGCAGGACGCCGCCTGCTTTTCGGCGATCTCCGTGTAGCGGAAGTCGGTGATGAGGTAGGCATTATCTTCGGTGACCAGCAGCGAGGCTTCGTGGCCTTCGTAGCCGCTCAGGTAGTTGACATTGGGTTCGTGGATGATCCACAGCGCGCCGCCGGCCGGCACATGCTGGCGAACCGCCGCCAGACGCTGCAGAGAAGTTTCTTTGCTGCAAAAAATCATATCGTGTAAACCTCCTTTTCGGTAACAACTATATCCATGAGCAGATCATGCTCTTCTGTGACGATATCATCGCGCAGCGCCGCGCCGAAGCACCAGGCCACGCGGGTCGCCGCCGTCTGCCGCAGGTAGCGGTCGTAGTAGCCGCCGCCCTTGCCCAGGCGCCGTCCGTCCGCCGCGCAGGCCACACAGGGGACGATGACCAGATCTATCTCCTGCGGCGCCACTACCGGCGCATCCGCAGCCGGCGCGGGGATGCCGAAGCGATCCTGCGTCAGATCCGCCGCCGCCGCGAGCAGCCGCGCTTCCATGATGCCCGGGGTATCGCTGCACACCGGCAGGCACAGGCGCTTGCCCTGCCGCCACAGCTCTTCCCACAGCGCCTGCGTCTGCGGCTCCGTCCTCAGCGCGCTGTAAGCCATCACCGTGCGCGCCGCGGCAAAAGCGGGCAGACGCAGCGTCTGCGCCAAAATGGCGGCGCTGGCAGCCGTTTTTTCCGCATCCGGCAGCAGCTTTATCTGCGTACGTACTTCACGCCGCAGAGCGGCCTTTTTTGCATTTATCTCATTCATTACTGCTCACGAAAAGTCAGGCCATGCTCGCTCATGCTCTCCACGATGGCCAGACTCTCCACGCGGTAGCCGCGCTCGCGCAGGCGTGCGCCGCCATCCTGAAAGCCCTTTTCGATAGCAGCCACACAGCCGACTACCTGAGCGCCGCCCTGCTCTACCAGGCTGATCAGCCCTTCCATAGCAGCGCCCTTGGCCAAAAAGTCGTCCACGATGAGGATCTTATCCTGCGGCTGGATGAACTTTTTCGCCACCATCACGCCGTAAGCGATGCCGTGCGTATAGGACTGGACCACGGTGGTATAGATATCACCGGCCAGATTCTTGGTCTTATTCTTTTTGGCAAACACCGCCGGTACCTGCATTTCCTGTGCCGCGGCCAGAGCCAGAGCAATGCCGGAAGCTTCGATGGTCAGGATCTTGGTGATCTCATCAGCGGCAAACAGACGGGCTATCTCCTTGCCCATTTCCGTATACAGCATCGGGTCCAGCTGATGATTGAGAAAGCTGTCCACTTTCAATATCTCACCGGGGTATACTTCACCTTTTGCTAAGATCATTTCTTCCAAAAGCTTCATAATTACGCCTCCAGATCAGCATTAGCGGTAAATACTCCGCTTCATTTTAGCTTACCACAAGATGCGGCGCGGGGCAAGAAAAAATAAGGGGAGGGTCGCCCCTCCCCCGCAACGTAATTCAGGATCAGAATTTGTCCACATCGGCCTGCGCCACCAGCGGTACCTGCTTGGCCTGCAGCACTTCAGCGCATTTCACGGCATCGTTCACGCGCAGGATGATCACCGCATCATCGCTGGTATTGCGGCAGAAGGAGTAGGCATACTCGATGCTGATATCGGCAGCATCCAGCTGACCCAGCACGGTGGCCAGGCCGAGCGGCTGATGCGGCACGCGAATGCCTACTACATCGTTGACGCGGGCCATATCGCCGGCATCGGCCAGCACCTTCAGCGCCTTATCGATATCATCGCTCTTCACCACCAGACGGACAATGCCGAAGCCGGAGGTATCGGCCAGAGAAATGGCCAGAATATTGATCTGATGCTCGCCCAGCAGCTGCATCATTTCATGCAAAGTGCCTTTGGTATTTTCCAAAAAAACCGAGATCTGTTTGATATACATATGCTCTGCCTCCTTATCTCTTACAGCTTGCGGTTGTCGATGATGCGTTTGGCCTTGCCTTCGGAACGCGGAATGGATTTCGGCGGTACGAGGGTCACCTTGGCCATGATGCCGACCACGGACTTGATCTGTTCGGTGATCTTCTTCTGGATCTTTTCGATATGAGAAACGGTATCGGAGAACATTTCTTCGGTCAGCTCTACCTTTACTTCCAGCGTATCGGTATGATTGACGCGGTCTACCACCAGTACATAGTGCGGGGCGACGCCTTCGATGCCCACCAGTACGCCTTCGATCTGGCTGGGGAAGACATTGACGCCGCGGATGACCAGCATATCATCGGTACGGCCGGTGATGCGGCCCATGCGGACATGGGTGCGGCCGCAGGGGCAGGGATCATTGTAGAGAGTGCAGATATCGTGGGTACGGTAGCGCAGCATCGGCTGGCCTTCTTTGGTGATAGTGGTGAATACCAGCTCGCCGGGGGTGCCGTAGGGCAGCTGCTGCTCGGTGATGGGGTCGATGATCTCGGCGATCACATGGTCTTCGTTGACGTGCATACCATGCTTATTGAAGCATTCGAAGGCTACGCCCGGGCCGCCGATCTCTGTGAGGCCGTAGATATCCATGGCGTCGATGCCCAGCAGCTCTTCGATCTGCTTACGCATTTCTTCGGTCCACGGTTCAGCGCCGAAGACGCCGGCTTTCAGCTTGATATCCTTGCCGGGCACCAGACCGGCTTCGCGGATGCTTTCGCCTAAGTAAGCGGCATAAGAGGGGGTGCACATCAGAATAGTGGAGCCCAGCTCATTCATCATCATGATCTGGCGCTGGGTATTGCCGCTGGACATAGGGATGGTCATGGCGCCGAGACGGGTAGCGCCCTGATGCGCGCCAAGGCCGCCGGTGAAGAGACCGTAGCCGTAGCAGACCTGAACGATGTCTTCATTGGTGCAGCCGGCAGCGGAAAGAGCGCGGGCCACCATTTCCGTCCATACTTCCACGTCGCCTTCGGTATAGCCGGAAACGATGGGCTTACCGGTGGTGCCGGAAGAGCCCTGGATGCGGACGATCTTTTCTTTGGGAGAGGCCAGCAGGCCAAAGGGGAACTGGTCGCGCAAGTCGGTCTTTTCGGTAAAGGGCAGCTTGACGATATCCGCCAGGCAGGTGATGTCCTCCGGCTTCACGCCTTTGGCATCCATGCGTTCGCGGTAGGTAGGCACATTGTCATATACCAGCTTCACCGTCTTGGCCAGGCGCTCACCCTGCAGCTTGGTAAGCTCCTCGCGGCTCATACATTCCATTTCGGGGTTGTAGATCTTGTCTTTGATTGCCATAACCAATTCTCCTTTTATAATTAGAGTCTATCAATCATTTTCCCTGCCGAGAGCGGTGGCGGCATTGACCACTACCGAGCGCTCATAGCAAGCAAACATTGCATCCACAGATTTTTTGTCCTGACGCGTGCCCAGCAGACTGACCAGCGGCACCACGATCAACGAAACGATCATTGCCAGCATACCGGCATTGATGGGAGAAGCGAAGTAGGGATTGATGAAGATGCGGCCGGTGAAATTGCAGAACATATCGCCGCACATGATGATGAGGCTGAGCGCGAAGCTGCTCCATACCGCGGCGCGGCTGGTTTTGCGCCAGTAGAGCGCGTAGAGGAAGGGGCCGAGGAAAGCGCCGGCCAGCGCACCCCAGGAAATGCCCATCAGCTGCGCGATAAAAGTGACAGAGGATTTGGCCTGCACGATGGCGATAAGCGAAGAGATAACGATGAAGAAGACTACCAGCGCGCGGATGCAGAGCATCTTGCTCTTTTCGCTCATCTGCCCCCGGCGCAGCGGCACGATCACATCCAGAGTCAGCGTAGAGCCGGAGGTGAGCACCAGCGAAGAGAGGGTGGACATCGAGGCGGAGAGTACGAGGATCACCACTACGGCGATCATCAGATCCGGCAGATGAGAGAGCATCTGCGGCACGATGCTGTCGTAGATCGGCGTACCGTTTGCCGCGTATTCGATATCGGCGCTGTAAAGTCTGCCGAAGCCGCCGAGGAAGTAGCAGCCGCCGGCGACGACGAAAGCAAAGAGGGTAGAAATAACGGTGCCCTTCTGGATAGCCTGCTCGTTTTTGATGGCGTAGAATTTGCCTACCATCTGCGGCAGACCCCAGGTGCCAAGGCTGGTAAGGATGACCACGCCCAGCAAATGCAGCGGCTGCGGGCCGAAGAAAGAGACGAAAGCACCGGAAAGCGTGGGATTGGTCTCGCAGGGAAGAGCGGAAAGGGTGGAAAGCGCCTGCATCAGGCCGCCGTTGCTCGCGAGCACCGCATAGACCACGGCGACAATGCCGCCCAGCATGATGATGCCCTGAATGAAGTCATTGATAACGGTGGCCATGTAGCCGCCCAGCAGCACATAGATGCAGGTAAGCGTAGCCATACCCAGCACGCACCAGGCATAATCCACGCCAAAGGCCATGCCAAAGAGGCGGGAGAGACCATTGTACAGCGAGGCGGTGTACGGGATGAGAAAGATGAAGATGATGGCGGATGCGGCCACCTTCAGCTTATCGCAGGCGAAGCGCTTGCCGAAGAATTCCGGCATGGTGGCGCTGTTCAGATGCTGCGTCATCAGGCGGGTACGGCGACCCAAGATCGCCCAGGCGAGAAAAGAGCCGATGATCGCATTGCCAAGGCCGATCCAGGTGGCGGAAACACCGTATTTCCAGCCGAACTGACCGGCATAACCGATGAAAATTACTGCGGAAAAATAAGACGTACCGTAGGCAAAGGCGGTGAGCCACGGGCCGACGCTGCGGCCGCCCAGCACAAAGCCGTCTACATCCTGACTGTTCTTGCGGCAGTAGACGCCCACGGCTACCATTACCGCAAAGAAAAACACCAGCATACCTACTTTAATTGCCATTCTACCGTCCTCCAAAATAAATATGATAAGTGCTTTTTACCCGGCACGCCCACCGGAATAAAAAAATCCCGCCCAGATAGTGATCTGCGCGGTGAAAACAAAAAACCTAAACTACCATTCTACATTTTGCTTACTGCAGCACAAATCACTTTTACTTTGTGGTGTTAAAGTAAAAGTAAAAATAAAAGCTGCTGTTGTAAGCGAAGTTCTTCATTGCTGATCTCCTTAGCAATAAGATAGGATTATCATAACTCCGGATAATCCAAATGTCAATAAATTTTTGCAAAATTATGCATGCTTTTCAGCAATAATACATCAAAAAATAAACCCCCGACCGGAGTCGGGGGTTGGTCTTTTAACCTGTTTTACATGGCCGCGGAAAATAGGCCCATAGACAAGGCAGCAGGGCCGCCGACATAGCGGGCACTATTTCAAGGCCCGATAACGCAGTATATGGGCCTATTTTTCCGGCCACGCCTCAAGCGGCGAAGAATTTGGCGAAGTAACCCTGCAGCCACAAAATCAGCAGAATCGCCGGCATGATGTAGCGTACATAGACATAGAGAGCGCGGGGGAACTTGAGGCCGTTGCCGGCATTGACTTCCGCAAGGAAGTTT
>JAFXLH010000027.1 GCA_017531315.1 Bacillota bacterium | reverse complement strand
TTGCCACCTCACCGTCAATACCTTCGCCGGTGGTCGCCGCTTCATCTCCGGCAATCAGTGCGAACGCGGCCTCGGCAAGACCAAGGGTGGGGAAGAGCTGCCCAATCTGCACGCCTTCAAGCGCAAGCAGCTGCTGAAGCTGAACGAGATGCCGCAGCCTGCATCCAAGCGCGGCAAGCTGGGCCTGCCGCTGGCGCTGGGTATGTACGAGCTGGCGCCGCTGTGGCATGCCATCTTCCGCAATCTCGGCTTCGAAGTGCAGCTTTCTTCGCCTTCTACCCGCCGTACTTATGAGCGCGGGCAGTTCTCCATCCCCTCGGATACTGCCTGCTACCCGGCCAAGATCATGCACGGCCATATCGAAGAGCTGATCGATGCCGGCTGCGACAGCATTTTCTATCCCTGCCTCAGCTACAATGTGGATGAGCAGGCCAGCAATAACCACTACAATTGCCCGGTGGTCGCCTATTATTCGGAACTGCTGAACGGCAATATGGAGCGCCTGAAGCAGGTACGCTTCATGTACCCCTATCTCTACCTGAACAGCGAAAAGGCGCTTATCCGCACCCTGAAACGCAGCTTTGACGAATGGGGTATGAATATCGCCAAGTCGGAGGTAAAGGCCGCCGTACAGGCCGGTTTTGCCGCATATCAGCAGTATATGGCAGAGCTGCGCCGCGCCGGTGAAGCCGCGCTGGCCTATGCACGCGAAAAAGGCAAGCGCATCATGATCCTGGCCGGCCGCCCCTACCACATCGACCCCGAGATCGGCCACGGCATCGACCGCCTGGCCACCTCGCTGGGCTTCGTGGTAGTCAGCGAAGACAGCATCGCCCATCTGGCCGAGGTGCCGCAGGTGAATGTGCTCAATCAGTGGACGTACCACGCCCGCCTCTACCGCGCCGCCCGCTATGCCGCCGAACATACGGATACGGAGCTGGTGCAGCTGGTATCCTTCGGCTGCGGCCTCGATGCCATCACTACCGATGAAGTACGCTCGCTGCTGGAAAGCAGCGGCAAGCTCTATACGCAGATCAAGATCGACGAGATCACCAATCTCGGTGCGGTGAAGATCCGCCTGCGCAGCCTGCTGGGCGCGCTGGAAGAAAGGTGCTAATATGCAGCAAACTCCCATCCTGTTCACGCAGGAAATGAAAAAAGAATATACAGTATTAGTGCCCACCATGCTGCCGATGCATTTCAAAATGATGCAGCGCATCTTCGAAACTTATGGCTACAAGATGGTGATCCTGGATAGCTCCGGCCCGGAAATCGCCGAGACCGGCCTGCACTATGTGCACAATGATACCTGCTACCCTGCCATTTTGGTGATCGGCCAGTTTATCGATGCGCTGAAAAACGGCGGCTACGATGCCGACAAGGTGGCGCTGGTGATGTTCCAGACCGGCGGTGGCTGCCGTGCTTCCAACTATGTCTCGCTGATCCGCAAGGCGGTGCAGAAGGCCGGCTTTGCTCAGGTGCCGGTGATCGGCTTTGGCATCAGCGGCGTAGAAAAGCACCCCGGCTTCACGCTCAGCCCCTCGCAGCTCTACCATCTGCTCTATGCGGTGGTCTATGGCGATCTGCTGATGACGCTGGTCAACCAGTGCCGCACTTACGAGCTGGAAAAGAGCGCGGCGCAGCGTCTGGCCGATAGCTGGACGGAAAAGCTGGGCAAAGAGCTGGGCGCCGGCACAAAGGTGAACACCAAGCAGGTGCGCGCCAATTACCGCGCCATCGTCCGCGATTTTGCTGCCATCCCGCGCCGCGATAAGCACGATGCCATCAAGGTGGGCGTGGTAGGGGAGATCTTCGTCAAGTATTCGCCGCTGGGCAATAATAATCTGGAAGAATTCCTCGTCGGCGAAGGGGCGGAAGTGGTCGTGCCCGGCCTCATCGATTTCTGCCTTTACAGCATCAACGATAATATTATGGATTACCGCCTCTACGGCCGCCATCCGCTCAAATATCTTGGTTTCAAGCAGGCCTTCAAGCGCATCTGCCGCATGAAGCGGGAAATGATCGACGCTATCACCGAGGAGGGCAGCTTCGATGCGCCCACGCCCTTCGAGCATACCGCCACCCTCACCAAAGGCTATATCAGCAACGGCGCCAAAATGGGCGAAGGCTGGCTGCTCACCGCCGAAATGCTGGAACTGGCGGAAAGCGGCGTCAAAAACATCGTCTGCACCCAGCCCTTCGGCTGCCTGCCCAACCATATCTGCGGCAAGGGTATGATGAAGCCGATCAAAGAGAAGAATCCGGATGTCAACATCGTAGCCATCGACTACGATGCCGGCGCTACCCGCGTCAATCAGGAAAACCGCATCAAGCTGATGCTGGCCGGCGCCCGCCGCAATGCAGAAGCTGCCAAAGAGTAAAACCGTACCCCGCCGGTAAAAAGGCGGGGTATTTTGCGGCTATGGGTATGCAAAATGTGCAGTATTATGATATAATAACTATATCTATGCACACAAACAGCAAACTATCTGCCGCCACACGGCGCAACAGGAGGATAAAATGGAAAGACCTTATGCCAGAGTAACTATTACGGAAAAAGCGGAGCGCTCCCTGCGCGCCGGTCACCCCTGGGTCTACGGTGAAGAGATCACCGCCCAGCAGGGCAGCTACAAAAACGGTGATATCGTGGATGTCTTTACCAAAAAAGACCGTTGGCTGGGCGCCGGCTTTGTCAATGATAATTCCAAGATCCGCGTCCGCGTCATCTCCCGCAATACCAACGACCGCTTCGATGAAGCCTTCTTCCGCCGCCGCGTGCGCCATGCCATCGACCATCGCCGCACCGTGATGGGCGCCGATTTCTGCTCCTGCCGCCTCATCTTCGGCGAAGCGGATCAGTTCCCCGGCTTCACCGTCGATAAGTTCGAAGATATCCTGGTCACGGAAGTGCTCTCCTACGGCATCGATGTGCGAAAAGACCTGCTCTACCGCCTGCTGGTGGAAGAGCTGGCTGCCGTGGGCGTCAAAATCCGCGCCATCTACGAGCGCAATGAGGCCGGCCTGCGCGATAAAGAGGGCCTGCCCAAATACAAGGGCTTCGTCAAGATGGACGGCCTGCTGGGCGATGCCGACGGCCATGTGCTGATCACCGAAAACGGCATCCGCTACGATGTGGACTACATCAACGGCCAGAAGACCGGCTTCTTCCTCGATCAGAAGTACAACCGCCTCGCCGCTGCCCGTCTGGCGCCCGGCAAGCGCGTGCTGGATTGCTTCACCCACAGCGGCGCTTTCGCCCTGAATGCTGCCAAAGCCGGTGCCGCCCATGTCACCGCCGTCGATATCTCCAAAGACGCCATCGCCCAGACCGAGCGCAATGCCAAGCTGAACGACCTGCAGGGCAATATGAGCTTCCTCTGCGCCGATGTTTTCGATCTGCTGACCAAGATGGCGGAAGAAAAACGCTGCGAATACGACTACATCATCCTCGATCCGCCCGCCTTCACCAAGAGCGATGCTACGGTGAAGAATGCCTATCGCGGCTACAAGGAGATCAACCTCAAAGCGATGAAGCTGCTGCCGCGCGGCGGCTATCTCGCCACCTGCTCCTGCTCCCACTTCATGCCGGATAAGCTGTTCGTGGAAATGCTGAAAGAAGCAGCGGCCGATGCCAATGTCAGCCTGCGTCAGGTAGAAGCACGTCAGCAGGGTCCCGATCACCCCATCCTCTGGGGCGTACCGGAAACCGATTATCTCAAATTCTACATTTTCCAGGTATTTTAAGCTGGAGTTCTGCTTTTTTACACATTTGCCTGTAATGCTTATGCTGTGCGGCCAGCCGCGCATCAAATCAGTATAAGGGAGGTATGCAATATGTATTGCAGTAATTGCGGTTTTACCCCGCCGGAAAACAGTTCTGCCAATTTCTGCCCCAACTGCGGCACGCCGCTGCAGCAGGGGGAGTATCAGCAGTATAGCTATACTGAGGACGCGCCGGGCGCCGATAGCGGCACTTCTCAGCAGTATACTTACGGCGGCTACGAGCCCTATGCCACCCGCAGCACCG
>JAFXLH010000186.1 GCA_017531315.1 Bacillota bacterium | reverse complement strand
CGCTGTCACCGGCTTTATCGCCAAGGAGAACGTTGTGGGTACGCTGGCCGTCTGCTATGTGGGTCTTGAGAACCTGATCGATACCGAAGAGCTAGCCCTGATGGAAGGCGCCGGCGCTGAAGTTGCCGGTATCTTTGCCATCACCAAGGTTGCCGCTCTGGCCTACCTCATGTTCAACCTCTACACTCCCCCCTGCTTCGCTGCTCTGGGTGCCATGAACTCCGAGATCAACGACCGCAAGTGGTTCTGGGGCGGCGTCGCTCTCCAGCTGGCCACCGGTTATGTCATCGGGTTCCTGGTCTACCAGATCGGAACTCTGGTCACCACCGGCGCTCTGGGTGCCGGCTTCATCGGCGGCCTGATCGCTGTTGTGGCTATCGTTGCCATCGTGGTGTGGCTGATCCAGAAGTCCAACAAGAGCCTGAAGAGCGACTACGCTCTGGGTGCCAAGAAGTAATTCGACCTCAATAACAGGAGTCAAAAATGGATATCATCGTCGCAGTAGTTATCGTATTGATACTGGCCGCAGCCGCCGGATATGTGATTAAGGCGAAAAAGCGCGGTGTCAAGTGTATCGGTTGCCCCGAAGGCTGCAATTGTGAAAAAAATGCAGCAGGCGGCTGCGCCGGATGCAGCGGCTGCGCTGCCGCTGAACAAAAATAACTTTTCCTTTCACCTTCCTCTTTTTATGCAAACAAAGAACAAGCAAGCGAAATTCTCGCTTGCTTGTTCTTTGATCTTTCTATTCTTTATCGTTCGATCTCCACCGGAGTAACGGTCACAATTTTACCATCCTGCCAGAGGGAATACTCAAACTCACAGCAGCAGGCGCCGCCATAATGACCTTCCTTGTCGATGGCGATCATGGCAAACTTGCCGCACACATCGCCGCTGCGGCGCATGCGGCGGGTATGGATCTCCACAGCTCTCTCCACGGCAGCCTGAGGCGTCAAACCGCTGCGCATAGCCTCCACAGCCGCAAAGCAGACGCAGCCTTTCATGATATCCTCACCCACGCCAGTAGCAGCCGCGCCGCCTACCTCGTTGTCCACGTAGAATCCGCTGCCTACCAGAGGAGAATCGCCCACGCGGCCGCGATGCTTGAAGCCAAGTCCGGCGGTGGATACGCCTGCCACCATCTGGCCGGTATGATCCAGCGCCAGGCAGCCAACGGTATCATGGCCCACAGGCTTCGTCTGGCCTACCGCCATAGCTTCCTCCCAGCGCTTTCTGGAAGCGTCCGTCAGCATAATCGCCTGCTGGTGGCCCTTTTCCAACGCATAATCAGCCGCGCCCTGGCCACAAAGAACATTGTTGTAGTTCTCATTCACCAGATCGCGGGCGACTTTGATGGGATTTTTGAAGCCGCTCAGACCCATGACCGCGCCGATACGCAGATCTCTGCCGCGCATCATAGCCGCATCCAGCTCCATCTCACCGCGGATGTTGGGAATCCCGCCGAAACCAACCGATTCAATATCAGGATTGTCCTCAATACGGATAATGGTCTCAACCACAGCATCAGCTGCGCAGCCGCCTTTTTCCAGCACAGCACCACCGGCGGGTATGGCCGCTCTGGCAAAGTCCCAGGTAGCAATAACAATCGGCTTCATTTAGTCCTCCAGCTCGCTGAGCAGCATCAGCGCATGGGCATAGATGCGGGCAGCCTTGACCAGCGAATCCACGGACATGTACTCATCCGCCATATGGGCCGTTTCAGCATCCCGGGGGAAGCAGGGGCCGAAGGCCACAGTGGGGCAGGGCATGCCCTTGGCATAGGTACCGCCGCCGATGGCAATGG
>JAFXLH010000185.1 GCA_017531315.1 Bacillota bacterium | reverse complement strand
TAGAGCAGCACGGTAAGCCCGCGATGCACGGTCAGCACCTGCAAAGCGACGATGAAGCCGAGCAGCGGCAGATAGCCGCACCAGGAGCGCAAAGCCGCCCGCGCCCCCTGCCGCTGCGCCGCGCCAAAGAAGAGCGCCGCCACCGCCGCCAGCGCCACACCGGGGCGCAGCTGCAGCAGCAACATCAGCAGCAGCAGGGCATAGTAAGCCGCCGCCACCACCGGGTGACGGTAGAAGAGCGCGGTAACGCCATTATGCAGCTGTTTTTTCTTCTTATCCATAGCAGTAGATGCTCCACACATAAAAAACAGGCAGACCGCCGGATACACCACGGGCAGGTCTGCCTGCTGCTTTCGGTTCCGGCAAAAGCAGTTCCGTTAGTTCCGCGATTTCTGACTTATCCTGCCACAGGCAGGCTTCACAGTGACCTACTCGCCGGGCTTTGCACCCGATTCCACGTCGCCGCCGATTGCGGCCGAACTAAGGACGAATATGTAATTTGATACACCGGTATGGCGGGGCTTGCTCCCGCCGCTTGTTTCGGTGATATATACCTTAACGCATTTAAGGGGCGGGCGAGCAATGCTCGCCCCTACATACGCACTGAGTAACAGCATAAACCGTAGGGGCGGCCAATGGCCGCCCGCCCCACATACTGGGGCATACGGGGCTATTCGGCCAAACCCATCATTTATACTCCGCAGCCAGCGCCTTGAAAGCGGGCAGCGAATTTTCGATCTGCTTGGTCGATACGCAGTAAGAGATACGCACGAAGCCCGGCGTGCCGAAGCCGTCGCAGGGTACCAGCAGCAGCTCGTGCTTCTTGGCGCGCTCGCAGAAGGCCGCCGCATCCGGCTCGGGCGTACGCATGAAGAGGTAGAAAGCGCCGTCCGGCTGCACGCAGCTGAAGCCGTACTCGGTCAGCGCATCCAGCAGCAGGTCGCGGTTATAGCGGTAGATGCTCACATCCGCGGTCTGCCCCAGCGCCTCCGCCACCACGCGCTGGAAGAGGCTGGGCGCGCAGACATAGCCCAGCGCACGCGCCGCACCGCAGATGGCGGCATACACTTTCGCCCCCTCGCTCATCTTGTCACCCACGAGGATGAAGCCGATGCGCTCGCCGGGCAGCGAGAGCGACTTGCTGAAAGAGTAGCAGACGATGCTGTTATCGTAGTAGTTGAGGATATACGGCACTTCTACATTGCCATAGACCAGCTCGCGATACGGCTCGTCGCTGATCAGCACGATATCGTGACCATATTCGGCCTGCTTTTCCGTAAGTACGCCGGCAATGCCCTTGATGACCCATTCCGGATAGACCACGCCGGAGGGATTATTGGGCGAATTGATGATGACGGCCTTGGTCTTAGCGGTGATGGCCGCAGCAAAGGCCTCGGCATCCGGATACAGGGTGGCAGCGTCCGGCTGCACCTGCACCAGCTTCGCCCCCGCCGCCTCTACGAAGACGCGGTATTCGGGGAAGAAGGGAGCGCAGACCACCACCTCATCGCCGGGCAGGCACAGCGCCTTCAGGCTGATGGTGAGCGAGGCCGCCGCGCCGCAGGTCATGTAGAGATGCTGCGCGCCGACGGTAAGGCCGTAGTTCTTATTCAGATAATAGGCAATTTTATGGCGCACCTGCATATCGCCGGCGGCGGAGGTGTAGCCATGCAGCGCCACCGGGTCGCCTTCCTGCAATTTGGCGATAGTCTCTGCCACGATGGGCGGCGCGGGCACGCTGGGATTGCCCAGGCTGAAGTCGAAGACCTTATCGGCGCCGATCTCGGCCTTGCGCTGCAGCCCATATTCAAAAAGATCGCGGATAACGGAGCGGGATTCGCCCCAGGCCTGCATCTGCTTGTTCAGTTCCATATAAATTGCCCCCTTATCATTATTGATATATGTATAATTATACCGCCAGCCGCGCCATAATGCAATAATTTCGCTTTGGTGATTTTATCACGGAAAGCCCGCGGCAAAGCTGCTAAGATAAAGCCATAAGAAACGCGAAACGCGAAATACACATCCAAAAGGAGGAAAACACTATGATCAAAAATATTACGGCAGAAAACTTCTCCGCAGAAGTGTTGGAAAGCAGCGCTCCGGTACTGGTAGACTTCTGGGCGCCCTGGTGCCTGCCCTGCCGCCTGCTTTCCCCCACGCTGGATCAGCTTGCCAAAGAACAGCCGCAGCTGCTCATCGCCAAAGTGAATGTAGACGAGCAGCCCGAGCTCGCCGCCAAATACGGCGTGATGAGCATCCCCACCCTGATGGTGGTGGAAGCAGGACAGGTAAAGCTGCAGCAAAGCGGCCTGCAGAACAAGCAGGGCATCCTGGCGATGCTGGCCTGAACAAACGCGCTTACGCCGCCCCCGATACATATAGTGAACATATTTGTTCAGAAAAGCTTACCACATCGTTCAGATAATATGTGGTAAATGTTCACAATAAGTACAAAAAGCGGCTTTATATTATAATCAACGACAGCGGAACACGGCGTTAGTACAGAGGCGCCGCCGCTGCCAAATAAGAAACCGAAAACAAGAAGTTTCTTCTCCCCCCTAAAAACCCAAACCTAATCCCCAAAAGAAAAAGTACAGTAAATCCCTACCCTACCTCAAAAAAAACCTACCCTACCTCAAAAAACATACCCTACCTAACTACACCAAAACTACACCAAACAAAACCGAGAACGAGAGAACCGCCCCTTGGACAAGGGCGGTTCTTTTGTTTATGTGTGTATATGTATCCCACAATTCCGGTACGAGGCGAATAGCCGTTTTTGGCAAGGCAGCAGCCCCGCAGCCATACCGGGTGTATTGCAAGGGGCGATAACGAAGCCAAAACGGCTATTCGTCCGTACCCGCATCAGCCCGCCAATTCGCGCAGCTTCTTCTCATCAGTAAGTAGTATCTGCCCGCGCGACAGCTCTACCAGCCCCTCCTGCTGGAAATAGCGCAGCAATCTTGTTACCACCTCGCGGGCGCTGCCCAAATGCGCGGCGATGCGCTCGTGGGTGATCTTCAGCGCCGTGGACTCTTCCAGCACCGCCTCCGCCAGCAAAAAGTCGGCCAGTCTCGCATCCATGCTCTTCCACATGATCTGCTCCATCAGCCACATCACTTCGGAAAAGCGGCTGTTCATGATCTCATTCACATAATTGGCCAGCGGCAGCGACTTTTCCATCTGCTGCTTGAATATATAACTGGGGATGACCAGCAGCTCGCTCTCGCGCTCTGCCTCGATGATGATATCCAGCTGCAGCCCGTTTAAGACGCAGGAGGCGGAAAAGAGGCAGATATCGCCATCGAGCAGGCGGTACAGCGTCACCTCGCGCCCATCCGGCGAGATCATATAGGTACGCAGGCGGCCGCTCTTCAGCACCACCAGACCAAGGCACTCCGCCTCGCCGCGATACAGCACCGTGCCCACCTCGGCGCGGCGCGACATCACCGCCGCCGAAAGCGCCTGCTGCGTCGCCGGCTCCAGCTTGCCCCATACGCTGAAATAACTGCTGATATCCATACACTGCCTCCGCAAATAGTTTTCTTTTATCATCATACCAGTTTATGGTGATTTTGTCACCGATTTTCTGCACGGTGAGCGGCTATACTAAAGAAAAAGAAACAAAAGGAGGCTCTCTCCATGACGATAAAGCAACTTGACCAGGATAATTTCCACCATGCCATCACTGCCGCCGACCTGCCGCAGCTGATCGAATTCACCGCCCCGTGGTGCGTGTTCTGCCGCCGCCTCTCCCCCGCCCTGCAGCAGCTCTCTGCCGAGAGCGAGGGCAAAATGCAGGTGGCACAGGTAGATATCGACAAAGCTGCCGAGCTGGCCGAAGCCTACGGCGTCAGCGTCATCCCCACGCTGCTGCTGTTTAAGGAAGGCCGCCACGGCGAAGCGCTGGTAGCCCCGGCCTCGCTGCCGCAGATCAAGCAGTGGCTGAACCGCCAGCTGCCCAATTGATTGAAGGAGGTACACGCTATGAGTAACGCTAAGATCTACGATACCGTCATCATCGGCGGCGGCCCGGCCGGATATAGCGCCGCGCTCTACGCCGTCCGCGCCGGCCTCAGCACCCTGCTGATCGAAAAGCTGGCTCCCGGCGGTCAGCTGGCCACCACCACCGAGGTAGAAAATTATCCCGGCATCGCCAGCATCGACGGCTGGAGCCTGGCGCAGGCGATGGCCGAGCAGGCGGTGGCCGGCGGCGCCGAGCAGCTCTTCGACGAAGTGACGGAGCTGCAGGCGCAAAGCCAGATCAAGCTCATCCGCACCGCCGGCGGCGAAGAGCTGCAGGCGCGCACCGTCATCTACGCAGCGGGCGCCGAGCCCAAGCTGCTGGGCCTGCCCAAGGAGCAGGAATGGCGCGGCAGAGGCGTATCCTACTGCGCTACCTGCGACGGGTTGTTCTATCGCGGCCGCACCGTGGCAGTAGCGGGCGGCGGCAACAGCGCCGCCGAAGAAGCGCTGCACCTGTCCAAGATCTGCGAAAAAGTCTATCTGATCCACCGCCGCGACACCCTGCGTGCAGAAATGCCGCTGCAGCAGAAGCTGGCGCAAACCGCCAATATCGAGATCATCTACGATACCGCCATCGAAGCGCTGCTGGGCGAAGGCAAGCTCTCCGCGCTGCAGCTGCTGGATAAAAAGAGTGGGCATAGCTACGAACTGCCCATCGACGGCCTGTTCGTGGCGATCGGCAGAACGCCCATCTCGGCGCTGCTGCAGCATCAGGCGCAGCTGGATGCCGACGGCTATGTGCTGGCGGGCGAAGACTGCCGCACCATGACGCCGGGCCTGTTCGTAGCCGGCGATGTGAGAAGAAAGCCGCTGCGGCAGATCGTCACCGCCGCCGCCGACGGCGCAGTAGCCGCCACGGCCGCCGCCGCTGCGGTATGGCAGTAAGCATACGCAGTAAATTCAATTGAAAAAGCACACAGATTATGCTAAAATAAACTCAACCGGCGGCACACCCGCCTTACTTAAAAGGAGGATACAACAATGACTGAAGTAACTTTCTACATTTGCAACAATTGCGGCAACCTGGTACAGGTCATCGAAAAAGGCGGCCCCACCCCCAGCTGCTGCGGCGAACCGATGCAGAAGCTGGTGCCCAACACCGTAGATGCCAGCCAGGAAAAGCATGTGCCGGTAGTGGAAATGGGCGTAGATAAAGTAAAGGTCACCATCGGCAGCGTGGCTCATCCGATGACCGAGCCGCACTACATCAGCTGGCTGTACCTGCAGTATCCCCACGGCGGCGAACTCGCCTACCTGGATGTGACCGGCGAACCGGAACACACCTTCATCCTCGGCGGCGAAAAGCCGGTAGCCGTATACGCCTACTGCAACCTCCACGGCCTGTGGAAAACCGAAATCGAATAAGACAAACAATAACAAAAGCACCCCATACGGGGTGCTTTTCTTGTGCGTATTGCAACCGTATGATAGAATAGACAAAAGTTAAGATGCAGTATGCCGGCGATGCCACTTGGCTCCCCCTATGGGGGAGCTGGCGGCGAAGCCGACTGAGAGGGTATACATATGACCATTCCCAAAGATGACAGTCAATTAAAAAATGCCCGCCGCCTTCGCAAAGAAATGACTCCCCATGAGCGCAAGCTCTGGTATCTTTTTCTCCGCAATTACCCGGTGAAGATTTACAGGCAGCGTATCATCGGCAGCTTTATCGTGGATTTTTACTGCGCTTCTGCCAGGCTGGTTATCGAAGTGGATGGTTCTCAGCATTATGAGTCTCAAGGTATGGCATATGACGCTGAGCGTTCTAAATTTTTGTCGGATCTGGGCCTGGAGGTTTTACGCTTTTCCAACCGGGAAATTGACCGGAATTTTCGTAGTGTGTGCGAACAGATTGATAGTACCATTCAAGATAGGCTGCCAGACCCTCTCAGTCACCTGCGGTGACAGCTCCCCCAGAGGGGGAGCCAAGGCTTCTTGTG
>JAFXLH010000026.1 GCA_017531315.1 Bacillota bacterium | reverse complement strand
GATTCATTCTTAGGCGTATTCGGCGGCATCGGCATCTCGATGATCCAGAACGAACCGGGTACCACCGTGGTCTATGCGGTGATGACCGGCAAACCGGCCGATGTGGCGGGCGTGCTGAGGGATGATGTGCTGGTGGCGGCAGACGGCGAGCCTCTCGAGGGGCTGACCCTGGATGAGGTAGCCTTGCTGATCCGCGGCGAGATCGGCAGTACGGTGCAGCTTACGGTGCGCCATACCGATGGCCGCGAAGAAACGCTGCAGATTGTGCGCGAGCAGATCGAAGAGAGCAGCGTCAGCGGGCAGTGGCTGGATGCGGAGCAGGGGATAGCTTATATCTCCATCACCTCTTTTTCCAACTACACCGCCAATGAATTTGTAGAAGTCTTCAACGAATTGGCAGCAGAGGCGCAGGTAAAAGGCATCGTGCTGGATCTGCGCAGCAATGGCGGCGGTTCTTTCCCCGCTTCCATCAATATCGCCAATTTCTTCGTGCCCAAGGGGCAGGTCATCATCCGCGAAAAGACGATGAGCGGTGAGCAGCCCTATATCGCCACCAGCGGTCAGCTGGCCGATATCAAGATCGCGGTGCTGCAGAACATCTACACCGCCAGCGCCTCCGAGGTGCTGACCGTGGCCCTGAAGGAGCAGGGCGCGGTGACGGTGGGCAGCCGCAGCTACGGCAAAGGCATCACTCAGGCCGTGTGGCCGCTTAATGACGGCAGCGCCCATCAGTATACGCAGAGCCACTACTATTCCGCATCGGGCTACGACCTGCACGGCGTAGGCATCCCGGCGGATATCGAGGCGGATTTCGGCGAGACGGTCACTTCTGCCGAATACTTCTCGCTGGATGCGGCGGCCAATCCCTTTATGGCGGCGGCGCTGCAGTGGCTGGAAGATAATATCGACTAACTATGATAAAATGCCGGTGAAACACCGTTGCATATATACCTAATTTAGTGGGAAAGAAGGAATTTTTATGAGCAGAATCCTTGGTACCGTAGTCAGAGGTTTGCGTGCGCCCATCTTTCGTGAAGGCGACGACCTGGCCACCATCGTTTGCGATGTGCTTTCGCAGGCGGTAGAGCAGGAAGGCATCACCGTACACGACAAAGATATTCTGGCTGTCACCGAATCCGTGGTGGCCAGAGCGCAGGGCAACTACGCCAAATGCGACGCCATCGCCGCAGATATCAAAGATAAGTTCCCCGATGGCGAACTGGGTCTCATCCTGCCCATCTTAAGCCGCAACCGCTTCTCTATCGTGCTGCGCGGCATCGCTCAGGGCGTGAAGAAGATCTATCTGCAGCTTTCTTATCCCGCCGACGAAGTGGGCAATCATCTGCTTTCCATCGATGATCTGGATGAAGCCGGCATCAACCCCTACAGCGATGTGCTGACCGAGGCCCGTTACCGCGAGCTGTTCGGCTACCGCAAGCATCGCTTCACCGGCGTTGACTACATCGATTTCTACCGCGAACAGATCGAAAAAGCCGGTGCGGAAGTAGAGATCATCTTTGCCAATGATCCCCGCGAGATCCTCAAATATACCAAGCATGTACTGTGCGCGGATATTCATACCCGCAACCGCAGCAAGCGCCTGCTGAAGGCCGGCGGTGCGGAAACCGTATATGCGCTGGATGATATCCTCACCAAGTCCATCAACGGCAGCGGCTACAATGCCGATTACGGCCTCCTCGGCTCCAATAAGGCCGATGAAGATACGCTGAAGCTGTTCCCGCGTGATTGCCAGCCCTTCGTGGAAGCCGTACAGGCCGAAATGAAGCGTCGCCTGGGCAAGACCATCGAAGTAATGGTTTATGGTGACGGTGCTTTCAAAGATCCCGTAGGCAAGATCTGGGAACTGGCCGACCCGGTCGTATCTCCCGGCTACACCTCCGGTCTGGAAGGTCAGCCCAATGAGCTGAAGATGAAATACCTGGCCGATAACGACTTCGCCGAGCTCAAGGGCGATGCGCTGAAGGATGCCATCAAGAACGCCATCGTCAATAAGGAAAGCGATCTGGTAGGCCAGATGGTAACTCAGGGCACCACCCCGCGCCGCCTCACCGACCTGCTGGGCTCCCTCTGCGACCTCACCTCCGGTTCCGGCGATAAGGGCACCCCGATCATCTTCATTCAGGGTTATTTCGACAACTACGCCAACGAAGAATAAGAGTAAAGCTAATGCTAAAGCCCCCGCAAATGCGGGGGCTTTTTTTAGTGCAGGAACAAGATGAGCAGCAGCAGGATTGCTACTCCTACAATGCCGAAGATGGCCAGGCCGTTGATCAGCGCGTTTATAGAGCTCAGAATACTTTTGCTGCGCTGTACATCATCGTATATTGCGGTTATTTGCCGCTCGGCTGCAGTTTTGTCGCGCACATCCTGCAGATCGATATCTTTTACCAGAGCGTCCAAAGACAGGCCAAAATAGTCGCTGAGCAGTACCAGGCGCTGGAAATCCGGATAGCTTTGTGCCAGTTCCCATTTGGAAACGGTCTGCCGCGAAACGCCGATGCGCTGTCCCAGCTCATCTTGAGATAAACCTTTGGCTTTGCGTAGTTCGATCAGCTTTTCGTTGAAATTCATATCGGTTACCTCCCAAACATGGTTTAGGCAAGCTTGCAAGTAGATTATAGCAAGCTGAGCCACTTGGCATCAACATACTATGGTTGGCAATTTGTCCATGTTGGGTGGAAAAAGTGCTTTATGGTGCTTATGCCTGCGCTGCTATCAGCTGCTGTATCTTGGTCAGCAGCTCGTCGCCGATGCGGGTGACGGCGGCGAAGTCTATGGCGGGGCGGTAGATGTCTTCCAGCTCATCGTGCAGGGCATGGGCGGCGCCGATCTCCGCGGCGGCAGCATCCAGCGCCTTTTGCACGGCGGCGTTGCGGCTGGGCGTGGGGGCGCCGGTCAGCAGGGCAGCGCAGTCGATGATGCGGTCATCCTCCCGCACCTGCACCAGCTCTGCCGGTACTATCGCCAGCTTCTGCTCGTTCAGCAGCAGCATCGCCGGCTCCTGCGGCAGTATGGCGCGGTAGCCGAAGGCGCAGCTCTGCCCGTTCAGCTGGGCGGCCTGAGCAATGGTCTGCAGCAGCTCCGTCTGGCCGCAGCCGCGCGGGCCCTTGAGCAGGATGCGCTGCATCCCTTCGGTCAGCTCTTCGGCGATATGCTGCTCGCCGCCGGGCGTGACTACGGAGATGAAGAAGCGGCGCACGCTCTCGCTGCGGCAGAAAATATCGGCGGTAAGGCTGCGGCACAGCGCAGAGAGACGCTGCGTATCCAGCGCTTCGCGGTTGGCTTCCGCTTCCGTCTGGCTGATCTGCCGCGCCGTGGCCAGATGCTGGCGCGCCTTGGCGTAGTGGCTGCTGCTTTCTTCGCTGAGGCGCTGCATCTGTGCCAGATGCGGCCGCAGCTGCGCTTCATCCCAGCAGCCCATGTTGACCAGGCTTTCCACCGCGCCGGGATAGAGCGGATCGAGCGTATGCGGCGCGGTGCCGTCCACCACTGCCAGACCTAAGCTGCGGCAGATCACGCCATCCAGCGAGGCGTCGTCGGAAGAACAGGGCCAGTATTCCACATCCTGCCCCTGCTCCTGCAGCAGCAGGCCTATCTTACGCATCAGCGTCGATTTGCCGCATCCGGGGCCGCCTTTGAGGATGTAGATGTGAGTGCAGCCGCTTAAACCCTCGCGGTAATATGAATGGAATCCGGCCGGGGTCATCGCGCCGGGATAAGAAAACGTGGCAGAACCTTTTTTCATGGCAAACTCCTCCTTTGACATAAACTTATGCAGGCTTTGTTTAGGATGAGCCTGTCCGCGCATAATATTCCCGTGCGCGAATATATATGGAAAAGCCGCATCAAGAGGAGGAAATATTATGTCGGATCTCAGGTTTTCGCTGCTGCGTACGGTCTTTTTGCCCAAGAGCAGCCCGGGCATCAGCAGCATCAACGAATTGCGTACCGACCTGCGCGAGGTGGAGCTGACTCTGGTGGCGCCGCAGCAGCTGCTGATCAAAGGCGAAATGGATATTCTCGTGGATTACAATGCGCTGCCGCCCGCCGGGGAGAGCATCAATAACAGTGGCGAGCCGTGGCAGGCGCTGATCAGCCTGCCCTTCGAGCTGACGGAGCAGGTGCAGCTGGCCGAGGTGACGGATTGCCGCCTTTCCGCCCGCGCGCCCAAGTGGTTCATGCTCTCGCCCAAGGCGATAGAGATGGAGGTGGAGCTGGTGCTGGATTGCCCGGAATACGCCTTCCCGCGGCCGGTGGCAGCCGATGCGCCGCCGGCAGAGCTGCTGTGGGAAAGCGCTGCTCCTGCCGCATCCGCGCCCAAAGCTGCGCCCGAAGTCGCTGCCAAAGCCGCGCCCAGTATCGTTTCCGATGCGGTGGCAGCAGGCGGCTGGCAGCAGGTGGATGCTGCACCCGTGGCATCCGCACCGCCTGCCGCAGATGTGGAGCAGCTGGTGCGGCGGCTGGTGGCAGATACGCTGTCGCAGCTGACCGAGCCGGCGGCAGCTGTACCGCAGCTTGATGTGGAAAAGCGGGGGCGTGAGCTGCCGCCGCGCGCCTTTCCGGAGGTGCTGGTGGCAGACGGGGTGCGCCTGCGCTTCATGATGACGGAAGCGGAACGGAAAAAGCTGGAAGGAGTGAGCGTGGAAGTGATAGTGGAAGAAGCGGCGATGGAAGCGGCACTGCGCAGCGAGATACGCGCCGAGCTGCAGCAGGAGATGCAGACCCAGCTGCAGCAGGCAGAAGCGGCAGCGGAGCAGCAGCTGGCCGAGGGTCTGCGCGAACGGGCCGAGGCGAAAGAGGTGCTGCAGGAAAGCCTGGAGCAGCGCGCCGAGGCCGAAGCCGCGCTACAGGAGAGCCTGGCGCAGAAGGCGGAAGCGCAGGAGATATTGCAGGAGAGCCTGGAGCAGCGCGCCGAGGCGGAGGCCGCCCTGCAGGAGAGCCTGACGCAGAAGGCGGAGGCGCTGGAGAAGGCGCAGACCCCGCCGCGTGCGCCGTATCAGCCGCAGTTTGGCGCCGGGCGGGGCGGCTGCAAGATCAGCTTTTACCGCGTCAAGGCCGGGGATAGCCTGAACAGCATCGCCGCGCAGTTTGCGGTAGCGCCGCAGGATATCGCCGCCGCCAACAATCTGCAGGGCCCGCCGCAGCCCG
>JAFXLH010000002.1 GCA_017531315.1 Bacillota bacterium | reverse complement strand
TATGGCTTATTCTTCGTCGTCGCGGCTGACCACTTTGGCCATATCCATGACTACGTCGCCCTCGCCCAGACGGATCACGCGGACGCCCTGGGCATAGCGGCCCTGCTCAGAGATATCGTCCACATTGACGCGGATGATGATGCCTTCGCGGGAGAGGATCATCATTTCGTCTCCGGGGCGTACCACCTGAATGGAGACCAGGTCGCCGGTCTTATCGTTGCAGCGCAGCGCGTATACGCCCTTGCCGCCGCGGTGTACGGTGCGGAAGTTGCTCAGCGGCGTGCGCTTGCCGTAGCCGAACTCGGATACTACCAGCAGCTCGCCGTTTTCCTGCACCGCATCCATGCTGACCACATAGTCGCCTTCTTCCAGCTCGATGCCGCGGACGCCGCGGGTGGCGCGGCCCATCGGACGGACGTCGATCTCGTTGAAGCGGATGGCAGCACCCTGAGCGGTGGAGATGATGATCTCTTCTTCGCCGCTGGAGAGACGGGCGCTGATCAGCTCGTCGCCTTCATCCAGATTGATGGCGATGAGGCCGGTCTTGCGCTTGGTGTTGTATTCCGTGATCTGGCTCTTCTTGACCACGCCCTGACGGGTGGCCAGGAACAGATACTGGCTGTCATCGAATTCCTTGACGGGAATGACCGCCGCCACCTTATCCTTGTTATCCAGCTGCAGCAGGTTGACGATGGCCGTGCCCTTGGCCTGACGGCCGGCTTCGGGGATCTCGTGTACCTTCAGGTTATAAATATAACCCTTCTGCGTGAGGATCAGCAGCAGATGATGCGTGGTGGTGATGAAGATCTGCTTGACGAAATCTTCCTGCTTGGTGGTCATGGCGGTGACGCCGCGGCCGCCGCGCTTCTGCTGGCGGTAGGTATTGGCATTGAGGCGCTTGATATAGCCGTTGCTG
The DNA here is from genome assembly GCA_017531315.1 of Bacillota bacterium. Lineage (GTDB taxonomy): Bacteria > Bacillota > Dehalobacteriia > UBA4068 > UBA4068 > RGIG6518. Next base: position 3,910 of record JAFXLH010000002.1, on the reverse strand, counting down.
CTGATGGTGATGACCATATCCTCTTCGGCGATCATATCTTCTACGCTGATCTCGCCTTCGTCATACTGGATGACGGTGCGGCGGGCATCGCCGAATTTGGCCTGCATGGCCTGCATCTCTTCTTTGATGATGCATTTGACCAGCTTTTCGTTATTCAGTACTTCGGTCAGATAAGCGATGGTCTTGATCAGGTCTTTATATTCGGCGTCCAGCTTTTCGCGTTCCAGACCCTGCAGGGCGCGCAGGCGCATTTCCAAAATCGCCTGAGCCTGACGCTCGGAGAGGTCGAAGCGCTCCATCAGGCGCTCTTTGGCATCGTTGTGGGAAGCGCGGATGGTAGCGATGACTTCATCGATGAAGTCGATGGCGATCTTCAGACCTTCTACGATATGGGCGCGGTCTTCGGCCTTCTTCAGGTCGAAGCGGCTGCGGCGGACGATGACCTCTTCCTGATGGCGCAGGTAGTATTCCAGCATCTCCTTCAGGGTGAGTACACGCGGCACGCCGTCTACCAGCGCCAGATTGATCACGCCGAAGCTGGTCTGCAGCGAGGTGTGCTTGTAGAGCTGATTCAGCACTACGGAAGCATTGGCATCGCGCTTGATCTCGATGACGATGCGCATACCTTCTTTATCGCTCTCATCGCGCAGGTCGGTGATGCCTTCGATGACCTTATCGCGCACCAGCTCGGCCATACGCTCGATCAGCTGGGCTTTTACCACCTGATAGGGCAGCTCGGTGATGACGATGCGCTGCTTGCCGTTGCTCATCTGCTCGATGGTGGCACGGGCGCGCACGCGGATGGTGCCGCGGCCGGTGGTGTAGGCATCGCGGATGCCCTCGGTGCCGAGGATAATGCCGGCGGTGGGGAAATCCGGGCCTTTGATGTACTTCATCAGGCCGGGGATATCGATATCCGGGTTGTCGATCAGCGCCGCCAGCGCATCGCAGACTTCGTCCAGATTATGCGGCGGGATATTGGTGGCCATGCCGACCGCGATACCGGAGCTGCCGTTGATCAGCAAATTGGGCAGGCGGCTGGGCATGACGGTGGGTTCTTTTTCCAGGCCGTCGTAGTTGTCGACGAAATCGACGGTGTCCTTGTTCAGGTCAGCCATCATTTCCATGCCGTAATTACGCAGGCGTACTTCGGTATAACGCATGGCGGCAGCCTTGTGGCCGTCTACCGAACCGAAGTTGCCCTGGCCGTCGGCCAGCATATAGCGCATCGAGAAGCTCTGCGCCATACGTACCAGCGCATCGTATACGGAGGAATCGCCGTGGGGATGGTATTTACCAAGTACGTCACCGACGACACGGGCGCATTTTTTGTGCGGCTTATCGGGCGTGATGCCCTGCTCATACATGGAGTAGAGAATGCGGCGGTGAACCGGCTTTAAGCCATCGCGGACATCCGGCAGGGCGCGGCCGACGATAACGCTCATCGAATAGTCGATGTACGATTCGCGCATCTCCTGCTCTAAGCAGCGAGGCAATACTTTTCCGTTAATAAAATCCATATCATATTACCTCCTTTGCTTAAATATCCAGATTCTTGACGAATACCGCGTTTTCCTGAATGAATTCGCGGCGCGGTTCTACTTTGTCGCCCATCAGTACGGTAAAGATGTGTTCGGCCAGCGCCGCATCTTCCAGGCTGACGCGCAGCAGGGTGCGGTTTTCCGGGTTCATGGTGGTTTCCCACAGCTGATCGGGGTTCATTTCGCCCAGACCTTTGTAGCGGCTGGTATCGTACTGATCGCGGTTTTTGCCGATAAAGAAGCGTTCCAGCTCGGCATCATTGTACATATAGTGAACATCTTTGGCGCGCTTATTGCGTACGCGATAAAGCGGCGGGCAGGCGATATAGACATAGCCGTTTTCGATCAGCGGACGCATATAGCGGAAGAGGAAGGTCAACAGCAGCGTACGGATATGCGCGCCGTCGACGTCGGCATCGGTCATCAGGATCAGCTTATGATAGCGGGCCTTGCTGATATCGAATTCGCGGCCGTAACCGGTGCCCATGGCGGTGATCATGGCGCGAATCTCTTCATTGCCCAGCACGCGGTCTTCGCGCGCTTTTTCTACGTTGATGATCTTACCGCGCAACGGCAGGATGGCCTGCGTACGACGGTCGCGGCCGTCCATGGCAGAGCCGCCGGCGGAGTCGCCTTCGACCAGGAACAGCTCGGAAAGCGCGGGGTCTTTCATCGAGCAGTCGGCCAGCTTGCCGGGCAGGCTGTTGCCTTCCAGCACGCTCTTGCGGCGGGTCAGCTCGCGCGCTTTGCGAGCGGCCTCGCGGGCGCGGAAGGCCTGCAGCGTCTTATCGACGATCTTCTTGGCCTGAGAGGGGTTCTCTTCCAAGAAGGTGCTCATGCCTTCGGCGGTGATGGAATCGACGATGCCGCGGACTTCGGTATTGCCCAGCTTGGTCTTGGTCTGGCCTTCGAACTGCGGCTCTTCTACCTTGACGCTGATCACGGCGGTGAGGCCTTCGCGCACGTCGTCGCCGGTCAGGTTGTGGCCGGTGTCCTTCTTGGGCGCATTCTTGCGGATGTAGTCGGTCATCACGCGGGTGAGGGCGATCTTGTAGCCCGTTTCATGCGTGCCGCCTTCATGGGTGTGGATGTTGTTGACATAGGAGAAGACAGTTTCCGTGTAGTTGGTGGTGTACTGCATAGCCACCTCTACCTGGACGCGGTCTTTTTCGCCGCTGAAGTAGATAACGGGATGCATGGTATCCTTGTTATCGTTCAGGTAGCGCACATAGTCGGTAACGCCGCCGTCATAGCAGAAGGTGGTCTCCTTGTTGTCACGCTCATCGCGCAGGGTGATCTTGATGCCCTTATTGAGGAAGGCCAGCTCGCGCAGGCGGGCGGTCAGGGTCTCTGCGGAATAGACAGTCTCTTCAAACACTTCCGGGTCGGGCTTGAAGGTGACGGTGGTACCGGTGGTATCGGCCAGGCCGATCTGGCGCAGGTCGTACTGCGGCTTGCCGCGCTTGTATTCCTGCTGGTAGACGAAGCCGTTCTGCTTAACGATGACTTCCAGCCATTCGGAAAGGGCGTTGACGACGGAGACGCCGACGCCGTGCAGACCGCCGGAGACCTTGTATCCGCCGCCGCCGAATTTACCGCCGGCATGCAGCATAGTCAGCGCGGCTTCTACGGCGCTCTTGCCGGTTTTGGCGTGGATGCCGACCGGGATGCCGCGGCCGTTGTCCACTACGGTGATGCTGTTATCTTCATGGATGACCACTTCCACGTGGGTGCAGTAGCCGGCCAGCGCTTCGTCGATACTGTTGTCGACGATCTCGTAGACCAGATGATGCAGACCGCGCGGGCCGGTAGAGCCGATATACATACCGGGGCGGCGACGAACGCCCTCCAGACCCTCTAAGATCTGGATCTGCTCCGCATTGTAACCGGTACCGGTTTGGGCTTTGGTTTCGGTATCTTTAGCCATGGGAACCTCCATACGGCCAAAAGCAAAAGTGCTGCTTCCGGCCCATTGTTATACAGTATTATTTTACCACAAAATATAGCGGCTATCAATATATTTCTACTTATATAAATAGAAAAAATCAACTTTTTGTGGTAAAAAGCGCTGTTTGAGCCGCAGATATCGCTTGCCCCAAGCAGGAAATGCGCCGCTGCGACAGAATCTGTAAAAATAGCTGATTTGCAGACCTGGTTCGAGGCGATTTTCGTCGTAGACAAGGCAGCAGGGGCGCAGCCATACCGGGTTGTATTGCAAGCCCCGATAACGCAGTATACGGCGAAAATCGCCCGAACCGTACTTAGAAAGGAAATCCATATGAATAAAGTTACTGTCCTCCCCTGCCAGTTTGATGATTGCGTCGGTTACGACCTGCAGATAAACGACCACGATGCCACCGTATACGATT
>JAFXLH010000184.1 GCA_017531315.1 Bacillota bacterium | reverse complement strand
GCTCGCCCTGCGCCCGCCGCGTGAGCAGCGCCAGCAGCGCCGCCTCGTCCACGGCCTTATCCTGCTGCAAAGGCAGATCGCTTAAGCCGCAGCCGAGCAGCTGCGCCAGTATCAGCCGCACCTCTTCCGCCGCATTGGCATAGGGCAGGGGAGCGAGCGCGGCATTTGCCCGCTGCCACGCTTCCCGGTAGCTCAGCGCAGCCATTCTTCTATCCATTATTCTTCTGTCCATTATTCTTCTTTAAGGCGCGCGGCCTGATCGGAGGTGACCAGCGCGTCGATGATCTCGTCTATCTCGCCCTGCAGGATGGCTTCCAGGCGGTAGAGGGTCAGGTTGATGCGGTGATCGGTCACGCGGCGCTCGGGGAAGTTGTAGGTGCGGATGCGCTCGCTGCGGTCGCCGCTGCCCACCATGCTCTTGCGCGTGGCGGCTTCTGAGCTGGCGGCTTCTTCCTGCATCTTTTCCAGCACGCGGGCGCGCAATACGCGCATACCCTTGGCCTTGTTCTTGATCTGGCTCTTTTCATCCTGGCAGGATACCACGATGCCGGTGGGGATATGGGTGATGCGTACGGCAGACTGCGTGGTATTTACGCACTGGCCGCCGGGGCCGCTGGCGCAGAAGAGGTCGATGCGGATATCATTGGGGTTGATCTCTACTTCCACTTCCTCCGCTTCCGGCAGCACGGCTACGGTGGCGGCGGATGTGTGGATGCGGCCGCCGCTTTCGGTGCTGGGCACGCGCTGTACGCGGTGCACGCCGCTTTCGAATTTGAGTCGGCTGTAGGCGCCCTTGCCCTCTACCAGCAGCACCAGTTCCTTGATGCCGCCGATATCGGTGTAGTTAGCGTTCATGATCTCGGTGCGCCAGCGCTGCTTTTCCGCATAGCGGCGGTACATATTGAAGAGATCGTTCGCAAAGAGCGCGGCCTCGTCGCCGCCGGTACCGGCGCGGAATTCGATGATGACGTTCTTGTCGTCGTTGGGGTCTTTGGGCAGCAGCAGCACGCGCAGGCGCTCTTCGCCCGCGGCCTTCTGCTCGATGAGCTCAGGGAGCTCCATCGCCGCCATCTCGGCCAGCTCGGGGTCGCTCTTATCGGTGGCCAGCTCGGTATTTTCCGCTATCTGCTGCAGTACCGCCAGATGCTCGCGATAGGCCAGCACCACGTCTTCCAGCTCGGCACGGGCTTTTACGTGCTTCTTCCAGGTGGGCTGGTCGGCGATGATGTCCGGGTCGGATACCAGCTCGGTAAGATGATCAAATTTTTCCGCCAGCGCGGCCAGTTTTTCTAACATGCGTGTTGCTCCTTAAGATAAGTTGTTTCATTATATGGCCCCCTTTGCTAAAGGGGGCTGTCGGCTTCAGCCGACTGGGGGATTCCGGGTACGCGCCGCACCCGGCGAGAACCCTTGGCTCCCCTTGAGAGGGGAGCTGGCAGACGCGAAGCGGCTGACTGAGGGGTAGACCGGGTACGCACCGCACCCGGCAAGAACGAATGCCTTCCCCTTGAGGGATAGGGGCGGATGAGGTGGATGTCGCTATCACCGGCACTACCGGCAAGAGGCAGGCCGTACCTACGCCACGGCTCATCAGCCGACCTACTCGCCCATCTCCATATCCACCGCCATCTCGCGGGCGGCCTGTTCCAGCGGGCAGTCGCTCTTCATGGGGGTGTAGCGCGGCACGAAGCCGGGCACATTGGTCAGCGCGGCGATGGCCGCCTCCAGCATACTGTCATCGGGGGTGGCGGTGGTGAGCTTCTGCGTCATCAGACCCGGCCACACCAGCACCTTTACCAGCCAGTTCTTCGGGTACTTCAAGGGCAGGCGGAACACCTCGTAGCTGATGCCGGCCACCACCGGCAGCAGTATCAGCTTGATCAGCACGCGCTTCCACGCTACCGTCTGGCCGATGAAGGTGAAGAGGATCACCATGATGATCATCGTCATGAAGATGAAGCTGGTGCCGCAGCGCACATTGATGCGGCTGTAGCGGCGCACGCTCTCCGGCGTCAGCTCCGCGCCGTCCTCGTAGGCGTTGATGGTCATATGCTCCGCACCATGATAGCGGAAGATACGCTTGATGTCGTCCATCCGGCTGATCGCCGCCACATAACCGAGGAACAGCGCCGCGCGCAGCAGGCCTTCGCAGAGGCTCCTGCCGAAGTCGCCCACATAGGGGTGGATCAGGCTCATCAGGAATACCGGCAGCGCGATGAAGAATACCACCGTCAGCCCCAGCGCCATGATGATGGCCATCGCCATCTCCTTCTTGGTCAGCTGCTCGTCATCTTCGCCGCTGGCATTGGCAGACCAGCCGAGGTCTTCCACGCCGCTCACCATCGCATGGGCGAAATTGACGCACCCGCGCACGCCGGGCAGGGCGGAAAAGCCGCTGCCGCGCTTTTTCTCAAATTTTACTATCTTGTAGGTCAGCTCGCCGTTTGGCTGACGCACCGCCAGAGCCTTACCCTCCGGCCCCTGCATCATCACGCCCTCCATCAGCGCCTGACCGCCATAGCGAATAATATTTTCTGCCATAAGCACCTCGTAAATACAAAAATGCAGCTACTGTAACAACTTATTATATCGCACCAATGTGTAATTGGCAAGCGATAAGAGCAGGTAATAGGTAATAGTGAATAGTGAAGAAGTATTGGGGCGTAGCCACCTCTGCACGCCCTGTCAGCTGCGCCGGTGACAGCAATCCCCCCTTGGCTCCCCCTCTGGGGGAGCTGTCAGCGAAGCTGACTGAGAGGGTCTGCGGGTGCGCTGCACGCTATCTTAGAACGTGTAGGGCGGGGGCTTGCTCCCGCCGCCGGGTCTGTGCGAATGTGGCGGGCGGGGGAACCCCG
>JAFXLH010000183.1 GCA_017531315.1 Bacillota bacterium | reverse complement strand
CTATTGGGACAGTGCGGCAGGGCTGGGCACGGCGGTGCTGGCGGCCGCATCGCCCATCGTTTTTGGCTGCGTATTTGCCTATCTGGTCAATATTTTGATGCGCGTCTATGAGCGCTGGTATTTCCCCAAAACGCAGAGCGCGGTGCTGCGTAAAAGCCGCCGCCCGGTCTGCCTGATCGCCGCCTTCCTCACCATCGCGCTGGTGATGGTGCTGATCGTGCTGCCGCAGCTGGCCAGCTGCGCCGCCATCGTTGCCAATGCCCTGCCGGATGCCATGGATGAGGTGGTCTCCTATCTGGACGCATCCGAGCTGATCACCGAAGATACGATGGCCGAGCTTTCCGCCATCGATTGGGAGGCGCGCCTGCAGCAGATCGGCGAGCAATTCGCCTTTGGCGTGGGCAGCGTGGTCTCTGCGGTCGGCTCTGCCGCCACCACGCTGATCGGTGTGGTGACTACGCTGGTCATCGGCATCTTCTTCTCCATTTACCTGCTGGTGGATAAGGAACGCGTGGGCAAGCAGTTCCAGCGCCTGTGCCGCCGCTATCTGCCGACGCCCGTCTACGATAAAACCGCCCATGTGCTGGGCGTGATGAACGAAACGATGCGCAACTTTATCGTTGGCCAATGCACGGATGCGCTGATTTTGGGCGTATTGTGCAGCATCGGTATGTGGCTGCTGGGCCTGCCCTATGCCACGGTGGTCGGCCCGCTGATCGCCTTCACGGCGCTGATTCCGGTGATCGGCCCGCTGCTGGGCGGCTGCATCGGCGCTTTCCTCATCCTGCTGGAGTCTCCCAAGCAGGCGCTGATCTTCATCATCTTCCTGCTGGCGCTGCAGCTGGTGGAAGAGAATCTCATCTACCCGCGTGTGGTGGGCAACTCGGTGGGCCTGCCCGGCATCTGGGTGCTGGCGGTGGTCATCGTCGGCGGCGCGATGTTTGGCGTGCTGGGCATGCTGCTGGGCGTGCCGCTGGCCGCAGCCGTCTACAAGCTGGTGCGCGAGGATGTGCGCAAAGCGGAAAATACAACTGCAAACGAATAGAGCAGGGGAGGCAGCTAAGGCTGCCTCTCTTTTTTTATGCGCGGGGTGGCGGCAGAGGCGCAAAAACAGAATTGGCAGAGGATGCGGTTTTGTGTCGCCCTGGGCGTTGATGTGATGAGGAATGTATGATACAATAATAAAAAACACTTAAGGAGGAACGAGCATGAATTGTCCGGTTTGCAGTCAAGAGATTATTAAAGGCAGAGCCGTGAACTCTACGATTAAAGCAGTGGATTTGGTGTTCAAACAAGACGGCGCAAAGTTCAACCTTATGGATGCAGTTGCAAATGATAACAGGATTAGCGCAAGAATTACCGCCGGCGAGGCAGTTGATGCATTTTATTGTGCTGCGTGTCGGAAAATCATCATGATTGCAGATGTGGATTGACGCGTGAATATCTTGAACAGATAAAACCTCCCTTCACAGGGAGGTTTTATGTTTGGCAAATTCGGCATCTTGTGCAGATGTTTCCGTTGTGATAAGATTAAATATACTACAAAAATCAAGGAGGCTGCCTATGGATGAACTGAATACCGATATCGGGCTGGATATGGAAGAATTGGCACAGCTGGTGGAAGACCGCCCCTTGAGCAATACGGAGAAGCTGCGCGACCTGATCGCCGCCAGCAACAACATCGTCTTTTTCGGCGGGGCAGGGGTGAGCACGGAAAGCAATATCCCCGATTTCCGCAGCGACAACGGCATCTATAAAGAAAAGAAGTATCCGCACAGCGCCGAGCGTATGCTCAGCGCCAGCTATTTCGAAGAATATCCGGAAAACTTCTACGATTTCTACTTGAATGAGCTGGTCTACGAAAAGGCCGAGCCCAATGCCGCCCACCGCGCCCTCGCCGCGCTGGAAAAAGCCGGCAAGCTGCGCGCCGTGATCACCCAGAATGTGGACGGTCTGCATCAGAAGGCCGGCAGCAAGATCGTGGTGGAGCTGCACGGCAGCATCTACCGCAACTACTGCCCGGAATGCTGGGCGCGCTATGAGCTGGACTATATGCTCAAATGGCGCGGCAGCGGCGGCATCCCCACCTGCAGCAAATGCGGCGGCGTGGTGCGCCCGGATGTGGTGCTGTACGAAGAGCCGCTGAACGCCGATAACTGGGACCGCGCCACTCAGCTGATCCGTGAAGCTGATCTCTTCATCGTCGGCGGCACCTCGCTGGTGGTGTACCCGGCGGCAGCGCTGGTACGTGCCTATCACGGCAAAAAGATGGTGCTGATCAATATGAGCAGCACTCCGTTCGATCATTATGCCGATCTGGTCATCCATAAGCCGATCGGCGCTACTTTCTCCCGCATCATGGAGGATCTTGGATATGGATGCTAAAACTTTCCGCGAGATTTTTACTACCTTTGCCAAGGTCGGCATGCTGACCTTTGGCGGCGGCTATGCGATGCTGCCGCTGCTGCAGAAGGATGTTATCGAAGGCAAGGGCTGGGCTACTGAAGAAGAGGTAATGGATTATTATGCCATTTCCCAATGTCAGCCGGGCATGATGTTCGTTACGATCTCTTCGTATATCGGCTACAACCGCTTCGGCACCATGGGCGCGGTGGCGGCTACGGCCGGCGTGGTCACCCCCAGCGTGGTCATCATCATGATCCTCGCCGCCTTCCTGCGTGAATTCCTCACCTATCCGCTGGTAGAGCAGGCCTTTGCCGCGGTGCGTATTGCCGCGGCGGCGCTGGTCATCTCGGCGGTGGTCAAGCTGGTGAAGAAGGGCGTCAAGGATATTCCTGCGCTGGTACTGTGCGTGGTCGGCTTCCTGCTGTGCGCCTTTGGCGTCATCGGCGTGGTGCCGCTGATCCTGCTTTCGGCTGTGGATGGCATCCTGCTGCATACGCCGCAGCGCCGTGCTGCCAAAGCAGAGGAGGTGGGCAAATGAGCATCTATCTGCTGCTGTTCTGGGAATTTTTCAAGATCGGCATGTTTGCCGTAGGCGGGGCGATGTCCGCGCTGCCCTTTATCTATGATCTGGCGGAAAAATACAATTGGTACAGCGTGGCCGATGCCACCAATATGATCGCCATTTCCGAATCCACCCCCGGACCCATCACCATCAACCTGGCTTCCTACGTGGGCTACACGGTGGGCGGCTTCCCCGGTTCGCTGATCGCATCCTTAGGCGTGACGCTGCCGCCGCTGATCCTGACCGTGTGCATCTGCAAATTCCTGCAGAAGTATCGCAAAAACCCGGTCGTGGAGGATGCGTTTTACGGCCTGCGCCCGGCCATTGCCGGCATGATAGCTGCCATCGGGCTGGAGCTGATTGATATCTCGGTGCTGACCAATGCCGGTGCTACGGTATTCGAGCGTATCAGCTGGCCCTCGGCGCTGCTGTTTGCGGGGCTGCTGGCGGTGATACTCAAATTCAAGAAGCATCCGGTGCTGTATATCGCGGTGGCGGCAGGGCTTGGAATAGTTTTTAAGTTCTGAGATTGACAACGCACAAAATATGCTATAAAATACAACTGTATGGGCAGAAGGATGCCCTGTTCTAATGTAGACCATTGCCTATGATAAAGTTCTAACGGAGGGAAACGAAACAATGGCAAAGCAGAAATTCGAAAGAACCAAAGACCACGTCAACATTGGTACGATCGGCCACGTTGACCACGG
>JAFXLH010000182.1 GCA_017531315.1 Bacillota bacterium | reverse complement strand
GCCTGATCATGATGCACGAAGGCCGCATTATCATCGACGTGGAAGGCGAAGCCAAGCAGCGCCTCACCGTAGAAGACCTGCTGAAGCTGTTCGCGCAGGAAAGCGGCGAAGTTTTCGCCAATGACCGCGCCATGCTGGCCCGCTAAGCTTAAAGCCATCCCGACCGGGATGGCTTTTTTGTCCGCATTGGCAGGAGCGGCGGCGCTGATGCCGAAATTTTATCGATACCTATTGCGATAAGGAGATACGCAGATGAATACAGAAAGCTTACGCGCCGCCGCTGCCGAAGTGGCGCTGGAACTGATAGAAAAGGCTAAATTGCAGCCGGGCCAGCTGGTGGTAGTCGGCTGCTCCACCAGCGAGGTGCTGGGGCAAAGAATCGGCACCTGCTCTTCGCCGGAGGCCGCCACGGCCCTGTTCGAGGGGCTCTACGCGCCGCTCAAGGAGCGCGGCATCCACCTTGCCGCCCAGTGCTGCGAGCACCTCAACCGCGCGCTGATCATCGAGCGCGAAGCCTGCCCGCAGGCCGAGCAGGTGAACGTAGTGCCGCAGCCCAAGGCCGGCGGCTCTTTTGCCACCGCTGCCTATGCCGCCTTCCGCGCACCCATCGCCGTGGAAGAGATCAAGGCCGATGCCGGGCTGGATATCGGCTACACGCTGATCGGCATGCACCTAAAGAAGGTAGCCGTGCCGCTGCGTCTGGAACACGATAGCTTAGGCGAGGCCAAGGTGCTGGCGGCCCGCGTGCGCCCCAAGTTTATCGGCGGCGAACGCGCCTGCTACGATAAGGAGCTGTGCTGATGCGAAAACGCCTTCTGAAGCGCCTGCTTTTGGCGCTGCTGCTGCTGGTGGCACTCACCGCCTGCGCCCTGCCGCTGCTGGCGCAGCAGCTGCACTACCCGGCCGACGCCGAGGCGCTGGCCGCCCTCGCACCGCTCGATTATACGCAAGGCGGCGACCTGCTGCTTACCCCCGCCGACCCCGCCGCTGCCACCACCGGGCTTATCTTCTACCCCGGCGCGCTGGTGGATCACCGCGCCTATGCGCCGCTGCTGCAGCATCTCGCCGATGCCGGCTGGCTGTGCATCTCGGTGAAGATGCCCTGCTATATGGCGTTTACCGATATCAATGCCGCCACCGACCTGATGGCCGCCTATCCGCAGGTGGAAAGGTGGTACATCGGCGGCCACTCCTTAGGCGGCGCGATGGCTGCCTCTTATGCCGCGGGTCATGCGGATGAGCTGGCGGGGCTGGTGCTGCTGGCCTCCTATTCCGCCGCCGACCTCCGCGACAGCGATCTGCAGGTATGCAGCATCTACGGCAGCCGCGATACGGTGCTGAGCAAAGACAGCTATGCGGCAAATGCCGCCAATCTGCCCACGGGCAGCGCCGAGCTGGTGCTGATCGGCGGCAATCATGCCGGATTCGGCGCCTACGGGCCGCAGAAAGGCGACGGCAGCGCCGCCATTACCGCCGCAGAGCAGCAGCTTAGCAGCGCAGAATTTATCTTGAGTTTTTGTAACTGACGCCAAGGGCCGCAGCGATGCGGTCCTTTTCTTATCTGCCTATTTGCCGCATACGCAAAACGCCGCAGCGATAGACAAAAATTTTGCCAGCAGTTTTTTAAAACCCCGACTTGGCAAAATGCTGTTGACTTTTGATACGCTTATGCTAAAATTATCTTATCAACTATGGAAGGTGACTTATGAACGCAGAATTCAAAGCGCAAATGGCCGAATCCGTACGCAATTTCCGTCTGCCCCGCTACCACGAGATCCCGGATGTGGGCCTCTATCTGGAACAGACCACCAAATACATCTCGCAGTACTTAGAGCCGCTGCCGGATATTGAGCTGACCAACTCCATGATCAGCAACTATGTGAAGAAGAAGCTGATCGCCAGCCCGGTCAAAAAGCAGTACAGCCGCGACCAGATCGCCTATCTGTTCTTCATCGCCGTGGGCAAATCGGTGCTTTCCATCAACAGCCTGCAGAACTTC
>JAFXLH010000181.1 GCA_017531315.1 Bacillota bacterium | reverse complement strand
CGCCCTTGATGGCGTGGATGCTTCCGTAGTATACATTGATGTCATAAACACTCAGCAGCGCCAGGTTTTAGCCCTCCTTCTTTTTGCCCAAATAGGCTTCGATTACCTGGGGATTGGACTGGATCTCCTGAGGAGTACCCTTGGCGATGATCTTGCCATAGTTGAGAACGGCAATGGCTTCGCAAACATTCATGACCAGGCTCATGTCGTGTTCGATCAGCATGATGGCGATCTGGAAAGTATCGCGGATCTTGCCGATATTGAACATCAGCTCCGCCGTTTCCGAAGGGTTCATGCCGGCGGCGGGTTCGTCCAGCAGCAGCAGCTTGGGGTTAGTGGCCAGCGCGCGGATGATCTCCAGTCTGCGCTGAGCGCCGTAGGGCAGGCTGCCCGCCTTGTGGTTGGCATAATGCTCCATATCGAAGAGGTGCAGCAGCTCCATGGCGCGGTCATGCGCCTTTTTCTCTTCGGCGCGGTATACGGGCAGGCGCAGCACGCCGGCCAGCGTATTGTAGGCGATGGAATTATGCATACCCAGCTTGACATTGTCTTCTACGCTGAGGTTGTTGAAGAGACGGATATTCTGGAAAGTACGGGCGATGCCGTTCTTATTGATAGAGACGGTATCCATACCGTGAGTATCTTTGCCATCCAGCAAAATAGTGCCGGAGGTGGGCTGATAGACCTTGGTCAGCAGGTTGAAGACGGTGGTCTTACCGGCGCCGTTGGGGCCGATGAGGCCGACGATCTCGGTGCGGCCGATGGTGAGGTTGAAGTCGTCTACGGCGCGCAGACCGCCAAAGGTGATGCCGAGATGAATGGCTTCCAGTACCGGCGGCTTATCGAAGTCGCGTTCCAGCAGAATGCCGCGGCTGGGCAGGGGTACGTATTTACTCATCACTTATCACCCGCCTTTCTGAAGATGCGATACTTGACATTATCAAAGACTGCGCCGATTTTCCCGCTGATCTTATCCGTCATCTGACGGCCGGCGGCGCTGTGGGTGGCCAGCATGACCACGATAAGTACTACTGCGTAGAGCAGCATGCGGTAGTCACGTACGGCACGCAGCAGTTCCGGCAGCACGGTGAGCAAGGTGGCGGCGACGATGGAGCCGCGCATATTGCCCAGACCGCCCAGTACGACGAATACCAGCACCAGAATGGAGGTATTGAAGTCGAACTTGCTGGCCTGCATGGTGGTGTAGTTCATTACGAACAGAGAGCCGGCAGCACCCGCCATGGAAGCGGAGATAACGAAGGTCATCAGCTTGAACTTGTTGACGCTGATGCCGATGGACTGCGCGGCGATCTTATTATCGCGGATGGCCATGATGGCACGGCCGGTGCGGCTGTTGACCAGGTTGTAGATGATGACCAGGCAGATCATGATCAGGACAAAGCCCATGGTGAAGTTGGAGATGGGACGGATGCCGGTCAGACCCATCGGGCCCTGCAGCAGCATGCGGCCGCCTTCGGCCAGCGGCATCTTCTTCAGGAAAGCAAAATGCAGGCCGTTGCTGTCGAGGCCGACGTAGATGGTATTGATCAGGCCCTTGATGATCTCACCGAAGGCCAGAGTGACGATGGCCAGATAGTCGCCGTTGAGGCGCAGTACCGGCACGCCGACCAGCACGCCGGCAATGGCGGCCATAGCGGCGGCGAAGAGGAATACCACCAGCATCAGCAGGAACTTATTGGGGATGATGGGCGCGAGGACGGT
>JAFXLH010000180.1 GCA_017531315.1 Bacillota bacterium | reverse complement strand
CTTTGGGGCGGGTCTCCTGCATGCCGCCGCGGAAGGGGCGCTGGGCCAGCTGCGTGCCGCACAGCTCGCAGCGCTTTTCGATGGGCATTTCCCACGATACATAGGTGCATTCCGGGTAATTGGCACAGCCGTAGAAGACGCGGCCGATGCGGCTCTTGCGCTGCACGATATCACCGCCGCAGCTGAGGCATTTCACCTGCGTGGGCACGACGATCGGCTTGGTATTGCGGCATTCCGGGAAGCCGGAGCAGGCGAGGAATTTGCCGTAGCGGCTCATGCGGTAGACCATCGGGCGGCCGCATTTATCACACAGCTCGCCGCTCTCTTCCGGCGCGACGGTCACCTTTTCCATCTGCTCTTCGGCCTTGGCCAGCGTCACGGCGAAAGGATCGTAGAAATCGCGCAGCACCTGCACCCAGTCGGCCTGGCCTTCTTCCACCATATCCAGTTGCTCTTCCATATCCTTGGTGAAGGTCACATCGACGATATTGCTGAAGTGATCTTTCAAGAGATCCACCACCAGCGTGCCCAGCTCCGTGGGGAAGAGCTGCTTCTCTTCGCGCACCACATAGCAGCGGGCGATGATGGTATCGATGATCGGCGCATAGGTGCTGGGGCGGCCGATGCCTTTTTCTTCCAGCTCCTTGATCAGCGAGGCTTCATTATAGCGCGGCGGCGGCGTGGTGAAGTGCTGGGTGGGTTCCAGCTGCTTCAGCGGCAGCGTCTGCCCCTGCTGTACCGGGGCGATAACGCCGTCTTCCGCATTGGCCTCATCCTTGCCCTCCGCATATACCTGGCGATAGCCGGCAAACAGCACCGTAGTGCCGCTGGCGCGGAACAGGCAGTCGGCGGCGCTGATGTCCACGGTCTGCGTTTCCAGCACGCAGGGAGCCATCTGGCTGGCGACGAAGCGCTCCCAGATCAGCTTGTACAGCTTGTACTGGGCGGGGTTGAGATACTCTTTTACCGCGGCGGGGGTACGCAGCACCGAGGTGGGACGGATGGCTTCGTGTGCATCCTGCACCTTGCCCTTGCCGCCCTTGAACTGATTGGGGCGGGCAGGCAGATAATTCTGGCCGTAGCGCTCGGCGATAAGCTGGCGCGCCTCGGCCTGCGCGGCTTCGGAGATGCGTACGGAGTCGGTACGCATATAGGTGATAAGACCGACGCTGCTGCCGCCTAAGGATACACCTTCATAGAGCGACTGCGCGGTCTGCATGGTCTTTTTCGCCGTCATGGAGAGGCGGCGGCTGGCTTCCTGCTGCATGGTAGAGGTGGTAAAGGGCGGCGGAGCGCTCTTCTTGCTCTCCTTTTTGCCGATCTCGCCCACCGTATAGGCAGCGCCATCGAGCTTGGCCAGCACCTTGTCCACATCCTCGCGGCTGCCCATAGCGGCCTTTTTGCCGCCTACCTTGATCAGGCGGGCCACCAGCTCTTTTTCCCCGGCGGCCAGATGGGCATAGAGATGCCAGTATTCCTCGGGAACGAAATTGATGATCTCCTCTTCACGGTCGCAGATCATACGCACGGCGACGCTCTGCACGCGGCCGGCAGAAAGGCCCTTTTTGACTTTACGCCACAGCAGCGGGCTGATCTTGTAGCCAACCAGACGGTCGAGGATGCGGCGCGCCTGCTGCGCTTCCACTTTATCCATATCGATGACATCCGGATGCTGCACCGCCTCTTTGATGGCGCTTTCCGTGATCTCGTGGAAGCGGATGCG
>JAFXLH010000179.1 GCA_017531315.1 Bacillota bacterium | reverse complement strand
TGCATAATACTAAGAGCGAGCTCATCCGAGCTCGCTCTTTTTGCTTGTTATTGGTCTTTATCAGTAAGCACGACGAAAGATACACAGGCCAGCCCCAGGCCCAGCATGAAATAGTACCCGTCCAATTGCTGCAGCAGCGAAAGTACCACCACCGCTACCCCCATGGCCAAGGCCACACAGGTGGCGACAAGGCGCGGCAGGTTCTGCTGCTTCGGCGCGGCGGCGGGCGGCACCTGCATCAGCTCATCCACGCTGCAGCCAAACTCGGCGGCCAGCAGCGGCAGCAGGCTGATATCCGGCAGCGAGCGGTCACACTCCCACTTGGAGACGGCCTTATCGGTAACGCCGAGGCGCTCCGCCAACTGCTGCTGGGTCAGGCCTTTTTCTTTGCGTTTGGCGGCAATAAGCGCGCCAAAGCTGCGTTTATCTGCACTCTGATTCGTCATAGCATCACTCCTTATCTGTTTGCACTCATCATATGCCGCATACGGCAGATAAGGCAAGGGAGCTGCGGTTTAGTTGGCTCTACCGGCGGTAGAGCGATTGGTGATGGCGATACTTTCTGCCACAAAGGCCTCGATGAGGCTTGCATGGTCGGCCGGATAGGTCTCCGCGCCGTCATTCCAGATGATGCGCAGATCCAGCCCGTATTCGCTGGCCGGGCCGCAGAAATCACGCACCGCATCACCGGCCGGGATATCCCCTACCCCGCAGCTGAAGGTAAGCGCCGGGTCGGCAGCCAGCAGGGCTTCGTACTCATCCTTGCCCCAGCTCCGGTAGCAGCTAAGCTGCGGCGCCTGCATGAATACCGCCGAGCAGGCGAATTTGCTGACCAGCTGCACCTGCAGCAGCTTATCGCAGACCGCGCCGCAGCCGGCCAGCAGACGGTAGCGATACTTGTGCCAGTTGAGCGCACGGCAGGCCTCCGCCAGCGCAAAGCTGTTGCCCTCTACCACAGCATATTCCACCTGCAATCTGCCGTGGCTGGGCGGATAGTGGCAGGCCACATCTTCTTCTTTTGCCAAAACAACGACTAAAAGCGTATCTTTTTCCATAAGCTTCTCCATTTATTCATAATCCGGCTTCAGCGCAGCACCGGGGCGCTTCAGGCGGCGCATTGCCGCCTTGTCCTCTTTGCTGACGGCCAAAGATTCACATATCTTCTGTATCGCCTTGTTGAAAGTGGCATCCGGCATCTGCGTGCGTTGCAGATAGCCCAGCGTTTGCTGCGGCAGCTTCACATAGGCAATGGATACCGCCCAGGCCTTGGCCATCTGCGTGTAATAGGCGGGGTTATTGATGCGCTCCAGCAGCTCAAACACCTCTTCTATGTATTCTTCTTTGATGAAGTGTTCCAGCAGCAGTACCGCACCGAGGCGCTGCACATAGACGCGCTCATCTGCCACGCACTCGCCGATGAACGCGAGCGCCTGCTCCGGCTCTTTACGCAGTTGTTTGTAGGTGGAGGCAAAGCCGTCTACCAGCGACCAAGTACAAAATGTATCAAGCTGCGCTTTTAGCAGCGGCAGCGTATCGGCCAGCGGCGCCTTGGCATAGCCCAAGACCAGCAGCTGCAGCATCGCGGCCTCATAGGTGGCACAGGCAGGATAGAGCGCAAAATCCTGCCACTCCCCTGCCAATCGCTGTGCCATCCGGCGTAGATACGGCATCCGCACACCCAGCAGCGGCAGCGGACAGCCCGGTATCAGCGCCAGCTCGAAGCGGGCATAGTCTGCCTCCGCATTAGCTTCTATTTCTGCGATTATCGCTTGGTAATCCATAGTCATTTTCCCTGCTCCAGCGCGTGCAGGCGCAGCTGCGCGGCATCACGCACCGCCTTTTCCGCATCGGTGGCGGCGATCATCGTCAGGCGCGCAGTGTCGCTCATCCGCTCTACCGCAGCAATACGCAGCTCGGCCAGCGGCTCGAAGCTGGCGATCTGTGCCAGCGCCTGCTGATCTTGCAGCCGCCCGATGGCAGCCAGCCGCACCTGCGGCTCGGCGTCCTCCTGCGCCACCTGGCGTATTACCGCCGGCTCGGTCAGCTTCTGCACGGCAGCCAGGCGTACCAGCGGGTCGGCATCATCCAGCGCCAGCGTGATCAGCACATAATTATCGTCGATGCGGTGCAGCAGAGCCGCGCGCACCTCTCCGTTCAGCGGCATCAGCAGCAATTCGATGATGTATTCGCGCTTGATGAGGAAGCGCGCCGCCTCCAGCCGCATCGGCACGGAAAGCAGCTCATCGGCAATGATGCGCGCCAGAGCATTATCGTCGTGGCGGATGCTGATATCGATAACATTGCTGTTTTGCTGCACCTGAACATACCTCGTACAAAAAAATTACGGCCCCTGCACCGCAGTTGCCGTAATTATAATACAAACATATGTCTTCC
Source organism: Bacillota bacterium (assembly GCA_017531315.1). Classification (GTDB taxonomy): domain Bacteria; phylum Bacillota; class Dehalobacteriia; order UBA4068; family UBA4068; genus RGIG6518. The sequence goes on along the minus strand of JAFXLH010000179.1, from coordinate 8,754 downwards.
GTCAATTTGTGGCTTATTTAGCCTTAAAATTACAGTCTGCCGCCAGTTTCCGCATCGAAGATATGGATGGCGGATTCGGCGAAGGTGAAGTTGAACGGCGTGCCGTTATGCAGGTCTCCAGCATTGGCTTCATCGACGGAAATGGAGATGACCGCCTCTTCCACCGCGCCGCTGACATGCAGGTAGATAACGCTGCCGAGGATCTCGCACATTTCGATAGTGCCGGGGATGAACTGCTCACCCGGGGCGGCATGGCGGATGAATTCCGGGCGCACGCCAACCGTGACCAGGCTGGCAGGTACGTCTTTTTCCAGCAGGCGCTGCTGCGTATCTGCATTCAGCGGGATGCACATACCGCCTACTTCCAGCACATAGGCATTGCTGCCGCGCAGCAGCTTGCCGGAAAAGAAGTTCATCTGCGGCGTGCCGATGAAGCCGGCGACGAAGGCATTGGCAGGGGTTTCGAACACCTCTTTGGGCGTGCCGATCTGCTGCACGAAGCCGTCTTTCATCACTACGATGCGGTCGCCTAAGGTCATGGCTTCCGTCTGGTCGTGGGTGACGTATACGAAAGTGGTGTTGAGGCGCTGGCGCAGGCGGATCAGCTCGCCGCGCATCTGGTTACGCAGCTTGGCGTCAAGGTTGGAGAGCGGTTCGTCCATCAGGAAGACCTGCGGATTACGCACGATGGCGCGGCCGATGGCGACGCGCTGGCGCTGACCGCCGGACAAAGCCTTGGGCTTGCGCTTCAGCAGGTCGGAAATGCCCAGCAGCTCCGCCGCTTCTTTGACCTTGGCATCGATGACCAGCTTCTTTTCCCCGCGCAGCTTCAGCGAAAAGGCCATGTTTTCGTAGACCGTCATATGCGGATAGAGCGCATAGTTCTGGAAGACCATGGCGATATCACGGTCTTTGGGCGGCAGGTCGTTCACCAGCGTATCGCCGATGTAGATCTCGCCGCCGGTGATCTCTTCCAGCCCCGCGATCATACGCAGGGTGGTGGATTTGCCGCAGCCGGACGGGCCGACCAGCACCACGAATTCCTGATCGCGGATAGTCATATTGAAATCCTGCACCGCGACCACAGTGTTATCGTAAACTTTTCTTACATTTTTAAGTCTTACTTCTGCCATATCAGTCAAACCTCATTTTATCTCGTCAGAGAGAATTCCTGCCACTTGAGCTTGCAATAGCTGCGCGCCGCCCTGAAGCCGCGCCACAGGCCATAGGCCAGCGTGGCAGCCGGCAGCACCAGCAGTATCAGCCGCCACTGCAGCAGCAGCATCGCCCAAACTTCCACCACACGAGCGGCATTTTCCCAGTATGGGAAGGCAACGCCGCTATCGCTGATAACGCGCTCTGCCGGGTGCATCAGCTGCATGAGCAGACGGCCGGTATTGAAGCGGCGGGAATTGTTGATCACCTCGCCGCCATCTTCGGTGTAGCTCTTCAGGAAATAAAAAGCGTAGTTGGTGAAGGGCTCGGGAGAGACCAGCTCATAAACCGCGATATTTTCATCACCATCGGCAGCGCCGTAGAGCATGAACATCATCGGGCCGTCATTATGCACCATTTTGGTGGCTTTATCGCTCTCCATCTTCACCACGCCGGCCACATAGTAGGTGTTGCCGCCGATGGTGGCTTCCATGCCAGCTACATCGATAGCGCCAAACAGTCGCCAGGCCAGCAGCTCATTGATGACGATGCGATCCTTCATCAGTTCATCGCCGCTGATATAGGTGCCGCTGCGCAGCTGCAGCGGATGGAAGAAGAACCAATCGCCGCCCACGGTGATGGCCTGCGTCTCCGCCTCGCCGTATTCGCCGCGCACCTTCAGCTTGCCGGCATTGGAGGCATAGGCATCGATCCACAGCTGCTGTCCCTCTTCGGCAGAGATACCGGCATCCACCAGGTTTTTGTCCATCTGCTGGCGGGCGCTGCGCACATCGCCTTCCGTCCACTCGCTGCCGATCGGCAGATACATCGTGGTCTGCGCAAAGGCCTGCTCGCTGGTACCACGCCAGCGCTCGGCGGCCTGCTGGGTCTGCAGCTTGCCGATAAGGCTGTTGCCGTACAGCTGCAGCGAGAAAGACAGCACCAGCATCAGCAGCAGCACCGCGGCAAAGGCAAGCTTGCGGCGCGGCGTTTCTTTGATGCGCCATGCCTTCAGCTGCTGCCACTTGGCTTTTGCCAGCTGCGGCAGCGCAAAGATCTGCCACATGGTGCCAAAGTAATCTTTCAGCCAGGCGCTGAGATCAGCGAACTTTTCTGCCAAAAAGGAGCGCAAGGATGCAGCATATTCTTTTAATTTATCCTGCATATTGTCCTGCATTTTCATGCTTTAATTCTCCGCAAGTCTTACCTTGGAGCCGGGTTCTACGGGTGCATTGGAAGAAGTGATAACATAATCCCAGTTACTCAGACCGCCGGAAACGGCCGAGTTTTTGTCATCGGATGCCAGCACGTTCACATCGACGCGCTTGGCGGTATAGCGGTTGCCCAGAGGCGTGTTTTTGGAAGTGACCATAAGTACGAAGCTGCCGTTGCTGTCCTGACGGATAGCACTGCTGGGGATGACTACATCGTAATTGGAGCTGCGCTGACCTACGGAGATGTTGTAGGTAGAGCCGACATCGATATTGTCACCCTCAAGGGCAAAGCGCAGCATTTTGCTCTGGCCGTTGCTGCCGGGCTCGGTCTTGATAGAGACCAGTTTGGCCTTGATCTCGTCGCCCCACCAGTAATTGGTGACTTCCGCATCCGCGCCCACGCGCAGGTTGCGGGCCTGCTCATTGGTTACGCTGAATTCTACCGCATAGCCCATATCCGGCACTTCGATAGTAGCCAAAGTCTGGTTGTAGCCGGTGGTGTTGCCGGCGGAAATATTGACGGAGGTGACGATGCCGGAAACGGGTGCGGTGATGACAGCATCCACGGCGTCACTCTGCAATTCTTTGACCTTTTCACGCTGCTTGGCGATATCGCTGCGCAGCTTCTTCAGATCAAGCTCTTCTTCAGCCTTGCTGATGCTGTCGGCCAGCTGCTTGTCGGCCAGCGCATTGGTCAGATCTTCCAACTGCTCCAGCAGGCTTTCGCGTTCTTCCAGCGCGGCTTCATATTTGGCCTGGTCGGCCTTCAGCTGCGCCAGTTTTTCTTCGCGCTCGGCCAGCTCTTCGCGGGCTTCGGCCAGCGCATCGGAATCCTCCATGCGGTCCAGCTTGGCTTCTTCATCTTCATACAGCTCCTGAGCAGCGGTGATCTCGCGGTAGGCAACCGCATAGGCGCTGCCGTCGGTTTCTGCCAGAGCGGCCATGTAGACATGGAGCTTGCTGGAAGAAGCGCCATCGGCGGCCATTCTTTCTTCGGCCATTACTTTCAGCGCATTGTAGTCGGCACCGTAAATCATTTCGACTACCTGCAGTGCATCATAGGCAGCCTGCACCGCCTCTTCCTGTGCGTCGATATCGCCCATTTCCACATCGCCGGAGCTTAAGTCGTCCACCTCATCCTGAGCGCGTTTCACTTTGCGCTCAGCAGCTTCGATGTCGTCATCGGTGACATAGTATTTGCCGATATCGGCTTCCGCTTCCATCAGCGCCTCCTGCACTTTGGCGATCTGACGGTTTTCGGAAGTGTATTCGTCTACGGATGCGTAGAGCATCTTTTTATCGTACTGCATCTGCAGGCTTTCCAGCGTTTCCTTGGCGGCTTCCAGCTCGGCGCTTTCCATATCCGCCAGGATGAACAGCACATCGCCGGTACGAACCTCATCGCCGCTGCGTACTGCCACGGTCTTGATCTCGCGGGTCTGGTCGATGCTTACTTCGTAGCTTTCGTTAGCCTTGACCGTGCCGCTGCCGCGGATCTGCGTTTCGATGGTGCCGGACTGTGCATACTGCACGGCTACCTGCGGCAGCGATCTATTCATGATCGTGTTGGAGAAGAAGGTCAGCAGCAGCATGATCGTTAAGAAAACGATGGCGACATTCTTGACCCAACCGCGTTTTTTCTCTTCCATTTTTTCTACCTCCTGAAAATCAGCCTTTGACCGAACCGGAATGGGTAATGCCTTCTACCAGGTATTCCTCGCCGTGGAGGAACAGCAGCAGCGAAGGTATCATATAGATGGTGGCGACGGCAAACGCAACGCCGACCTCACCGCTGTTGATGGTGGAAAGATATACCGAAAGCGGCTGCAGCGTTTCATTTGGCAGCAAAATGATCGGCTGTTCTACCATATTCCAGTAATCGATGAACGAGAGAATTGCCACCGAATAGAGAGCACTGCGGCATTGCGGCAGGCAGACCTTGGTGAAGAGCTGCCACTCGGTAGCGCCGTCCAGCAGTGCGGCTTCGATCAGGGCTTTGGGGATGCGCCGCATAAACTTGGTAAGCAGGAACACCGAAAAGGGAGTGAAAATGCCCGGCAGGATAATGGACCAGCGGGTATTGAGCAGATGCGTCCACTCTGCCACCAGATAGTTGGGCACCAGCATGACCTGATACGGCATCAGCATCAGAATTACATACATGAAGAAGATCACATCGCGGAAGCGGCCGCGATAACGCATCAGGCTGTACGATGCCAGCGCGGCTACCGCCAGCTGCCCCAGCACGATGGGCACTACCAGAATCACCGAGTTCCAGAACTTGAACAGGTATTCCGGGCTTTGCAGCAGCACCGTCCAGTACTGCTTGAAGGTGACCATATCGGGGATGAATTTGAGGTTTACCGTATCTGCCACATAAGTGCTACCGCTGCCCGCCAGCGAGGAGAAGATCTTGCCGTAGTTGGCAGAAAGCTCACTCTCCGACATGAAGGAGTTGGTGATGGTGAGCACCGTGGGCAGCAGGAACAGTACGGCGAAAAAGCCTGCCAACAGCGTCAGCAATGTCATCAGCGCGTACTTGCGCCCATGCTTTGCAAAAGCGGGAAATCTTTGGCCGAGACCGCGCGGAAGGCGCTCTTTGAATCTGTTCATCCTTCCACATCCTTCCCGAAGCGCCCCTCGATGATAAAGAGGATGGCAATGATAATAGTCATCACGATGCCCATGACCACCGCCGCCGCCGAAAGCTTCTGATAATCCAGATTGACGAAAGTGTTGTTCATAAAGTGCTGCAGCATATACAGCCCGTCATAGGGGTATTTGCCGGTGAGCAAAAATACTTCGCGAAAAACCTTGAACGAGTTAATCAGCGAAAGAATGGTGACGAAGAGAATGGTGGGAGAAAGATAGCGCAGCTGGATATGCACGAACTTGTACCAGCGGGAATTGGTATCCAGCGAGGCTACTTCCATCAGCTCTTTGGGCACATTGGCCAGCGATGCCATGAAGAGGATCATATTGTAGCCGAGATTCTTCCATAGGAACAGTACCACGATGACCAGCAGGCAGTAATCGGATTTCAGCCAGTCGATGGCCTGCACGCCAAAGGCGGAGAGGAACTTATTCATCACGCCGTTGTAGTGGAAAATGACCTGCCAGATCAGCACCACCGAGGCCACCGGCACCATCATCGGGCTAAGGAAGAAGGTGCGGAACTGGCTCTTGGCCGGGATATTGGCCTCCAGCAGCAGGGCCAGCCCCAGCGCCAGCACTACCGCCAGCGGCACGGCGATCAGCGAAAAGAGCAGCGTATTTTTGGCGGCGATGAGGAAGGCGCCGTTATTGAAGAGGCGCACAAAGTTCTGCAGGCCGACAAACTGGCGCTGCGTGGTGTTGTTGATCAGCGAATAGTACAGAATCACCACGAAGGGCAGCACGAAAAACACCAGCACGCCAAACAGGCTGGGCCAGAGCATGGCGATGGAGCGCCAATGCTTCTTCGGCGGCAGCTGCGGCTTGCGGAGCTTGAAATTCAGCTGTGGTTTTTTCGGCAGATTTGGCATTTTCATTTGGGTATCCTCTGCGGCAGAGTGCCACTGCGTATCACAATGGCACTCTGCACGAATGGGCTAAATCAGCGCTGTTCGTTTACGTATACAAAGGCGCGGCTCTGGATCATGGCTGCGGTATCGGCAGCGGATTTCTGGCCGTTGTAGAAGAACTCCAGTTCTTCATGAATGATGGAATAGAGGTCGTTATCGTAGTAGATGCTGGAATCGATGGTATCGATAATAGCCATCACCTCATTGACTTCTTCCTGAGTCAGCGGACGGTCTTCGATCTCGATGCCGTCAATGTAATAAGTGCCGTTTTCGTAATAGACCTTGTTGCCGTCTTCATCGATGTAGTAATCCTGCTCCATAGCACGGGCAGCCATCTTTTCCATTACGGACTTGTTGGTGGGGAAGGACCAGAAGTAGCCATCGCCTTTATCCTGATATTCCGCAGAGAGCTGACCGCTGATGAATTCCCAGGCAGCATCTTTATGCTTGCTGCTGGCAGACATTGCCAGACCGCCGCTGTACTGCAGCTTGGCGCCGCCGCCATCGGCAGACGGATAGCCGACGAATTCGGCCTTGCCGCCGAAGAAGGACTGGGTGCGCATATAGGTGTCGAAGTCGCCCATGTACTGTTCCTGCAGCATCTGTTTGCCGCTGGCTAAGCGGGTATATTCGCTTTCGTATTCGTATTCATCCCAGTTGTATTCTTCCTGGAAGGTGGTGGAGAATTCCAGCATCTTGATGAATTCCGGGGAATCAAAGCTGCACTTGCCGCTTTCCCAATCGATGAACTGATCGGAGCAGTAGATCAGCATGGTGTTGATGAAGGTATCACGGGTGTAGTAATAGGAGAAGAGATCGCTTTCCGGATGGTCTTCCGCCAGCTTGATCATGCTGTCGATAGTCCAGGGCTTGTAGTTGGCCAGCAGATCGGCATTGCCCACCAGCGTCATCAGTTCAAAATACGGGAAGACAACGTAGAGCTTGCCGTCTTCGGTATCCACGGCGTCAAAAGCGCCTTCCACAATGGCGTCGCGGCCCATGGTCTTGTCGATCCACGGATAGAGGTCTTCGAGGATGCCGCGGCTGCCGTAAACATCGAGCGGCAGGCTGGAGGTGGCAAGGATATCCGGAATATTGCCGGAGATCAGCTCGGTATTGAGTCTGGTAAGGCCGGCATTCCAGTCAGCTTCGTTATCGGAAGTGTAGTTATCGTAAATGGAGTAATCCACTACTTTGATGCGATATTCGCTGTTGGTTTTGTTGAACTGGATGATCTCGTTGCGCAGCTGATAATCGAGGTAGTAGGCAGCCAGGATCAGCTCCGTCTTGGGAGTAACGGTGCTGGCATCCACCTCATCCACGGTAATGAGCTCGGTGGTATAGCTGCCGTTGCTGTTGTAATTGCTGGTGATCAGCATAAAGGTGTCGTCGTCGATGGTAAAGGGGGTAACGCCGCCGTAGTTGATATCGGCATCCAGCCAGTTGAAGATCAGTTCGCTGGTACCGTCGGCAAACTTGTAGCCGAAAACGCCGTTGCTGTCGTAGAAGCACAGATCATAGCCGCGGATGCCATCAAAGGCATTGTACAGATCTTTACCCAGCTCAGAGGTGGTGCCCCAGGCCTTTTTGGCGACATCAATGGTCTTGATCTGACCGCCGCCGCTATTACCGTAGCCGCTCACGGCGATGCTGCCGTCGGCCAGCTTGAAGACGCTGTTGATCCAGCCATCCTGCTGTTCCAGCTTGAACATCATTTCGCCGCTTGCGCCATCCACTACGTAAACAACGGTATCATGTACGATATAGACGTTGTTGTCATCATCGACCACGAAGTCGTTGACATAGAAGTAATCGGCATTTTCTGCCAGACTGGCCAGCTCGATGCGCTTGACCAGCTCACCGTTCTTATCGAACTGTACCAGATTGTAGGTATCTACATTTTCGGACCAATCATAATCATCGCGGGCCGGGTACATGTATACGTTTTCCAGCATCCACAGATCGCCATTCGCGCCCAGCACCATATTGTAGATGGAAGAGCCGCCTTGATAGCCTTCGGGTATCTCCTGGCCCTCATAATCGGAAAACAGCTTCATACCGGTGCCGTCGGCATTGCAGGTAAGCACCATATTGCCGTATTTTTCGTATTCGATCTTGTTGCCTTCCTCATCGTAAGTGACCTCGGTGCCGAGGCGGCCGTAGGTGAGGATATAGATCTTTTCGTTTTCCGCATCGTAAACGGAATTGTTGATATAATCGAACTCAAAATCGCTCTTTTCGATGGTGTGATAGGTGGGCACCCAAACGGTGGACGGGCCACTGTCGTCCTTGCCGCCGCAGGCCGCCAAAGAAAGTGCCATAACCAGCACCATAAGTACAACCAAAAGACGTTTTACGTTAGTCATTTCTTTCCCCCATTTCTTGTTTTTGTTGGTTTAACGGAGAAGAATACTTAGTACAATTACCCTAAGGCACTCCTATGTAAAATAGGACAGCAGCAGACGCCAAAAAGTTCCCGCGGATGCGGCAATTTTTTAATATTTTTGCTAAAAATTGCTAACCTTTTGTCAGCTAAGCCGCCTTTGCTGTAATTCTACTATACTTTGCACAAAAAATAAACAGATATTGTAGTGGTAATTACTGCAAAACGCAAAATATAGCAAAAACAGCCGGAACATTTCTGTTCCGGCTGCCTGCTTGGCGTGTGCTTGTTTTTACGGCGGCGATAAGAGCCATTTTGGGCCGATTTGCGGCGGTTTTGCCCGTGATGCAAACTCGTATGTTCGTTTGGCGGCTTTTGCCGTCACAGGCAGGCTGATTTGCGCTTACGGGCGGTATTGGCAGCGGGGCACTCCCCTGCT
>JAFXLH010000025.1 GCA_017531315.1 Bacillota bacterium | reverse complement strand
GCTTGCTCCCGCCGTTTGTTACTACCAGCGGCTAATTACCTTGCGGCGGGAGACAAGCCCCCGCCCTACTGGCGTGGTTAGCTACACGCTGCGTATTGCCGAGTGCGGCAAGACCCCTTGGCTCTCCCTCTGGGAGAGCTGTCAGCGGAGCTGACTGAGAGGGCCGGGCACGCGGCGGCCCGCTGGCGCGGGCAGGGTTCGCATCTTGTCCTCCTTCTCCGTCAGGGCAAAAAAATTAGCACCCCGTATGGGGTGCTAATTTTCCTGGCGGAGAAGGAGGGATTCGAACCCTCGAGACCCTTTTGAGGTCTACGCGATTTCCAATCGCGCGCGCTCGACCAAACTACGCGACTTCTCCACGGTTCCGCCTTGAATAAGCAGTATGCACATTCAGCCTTATCATTATACAAAGTATTGCGGAAAAATGCAAGTACTTTTTTAGCCAAGGCGGGTTTATCTTGCTATTTTTTTGCGCTTAATAGAGCTTTACCGCTTCATCCGGATCCATGGCGAAGCTTTCTTCCTCATTGGGGAAGCGGCCCTCGCGTACATCGGCGCAGAAAGCGGCCAGCGCAGACATGCATACCTCGTGCAGGTCGGCATATTTGCGGGCGAAGTGGGCGGTGTTGGGCTCTAAGCCGAGCAGCTGTTCGTAGGGCAGCTGCTGGCCGTCCACACCGGCGCCCGCGCCCACGCCGATCACCGGCACATCCAGCTTTTCGGCCAGGAAGCGCGCAGATACGGAGGTGACGCAGTTGAGCACGATGGCGAAGGCGCCGGCTTCTTCCAGCTCTTCGGCGGCTTCTACCAGCTGGCGGGCGGAGCTTTCGTCCTGACCCTGCACCAGGCAGCCGTTCATCTGCTTGGTGCCGTCGCTGTCATCCGGCAGCAGGCCTACTTCGGCCATGGCGGCGATGCCGTGGCGGTTCAGCGCCTTGATCAGCGGGGCAATCTCCAAGCCGCCCTTCAGCAGCACCGCATCGGCGCCGCCTTCTTTGATCAGGCGGATGGCATTACGCAGGCAGTCTTCTTCGCTTACCTCGTAGCTGCCAAACGGCATCTCGGCTACCAGCAGGGCGGTCTTGCGGGCGCGGCTGGCGGCTTTGCAATGGCGGACAAAGTCGTCCATGCTCAGCTCAAATTCGCGCTTGTGGCCCAGCGCCGTCATGCCCACGGTGGCGGGCACGCAGATGATATCGGCGCCGCAGCGCTCGGCGGCAGCGGCAATATAGTACTGGTCTACGCTGATCATAACGATGCGGCGGCCTTCTTCTTTCATCTTCAGCAGGTCATCGGGAGTGGTTCTGTTGCTGTAATACACGGTTTTTCGTCCTTTCTTCAGTTCACTCAGGGCGTCAATAATCTTCTTCTTCAGCTTCGGCCACCAGACGGAACTGGGCTTCTTCCACCAGCTTCGGGCCGGCCTTCAGTACAGATATCTCCATGCGGTCCACGGTTACGGTCTCGCCCGCTTGCGGGATATGGCCGAACTGCTCCATTACCCAGCCGGATACGGTGACGGTATCCGCATCTTCCAGCAGGCGCTCGTCGATCTTCATCACGTCGAAGAGCTCGGCGATATCGGCGCTGCCATCGGCTACG
>JAFXLH010000178.1 GCA_017531315.1 Bacillota bacterium | reverse complement strand
CTTGCCGCTGCCGGAGGGGCCGATGATGGCGATGGTCTCGCCCTCGGTCACATCTAAATTGATGCCGCGCAGCGCCTCAAAGCTGCCGAAGCGCTTGCGTACATCCTGCATTTGGATAACGGTCTGCGGCATATCTCACACCCCCTTTGCTTCGTGGCGGGAGAAGTGATTTTCCAGCCGGGTGACAACTTTGGTCAGGATGAAGGTGAGGAAGAGGTAGATGCAGGCGGCCAGGAACAGCGCCAGCGTATCTACATCGCGGTTGACCGCGCCCTTGGCCACTTTCATCAGCTCGCTGACGGTGATGACGTAGACCAGCGCGGTGTCTTTGATCAGGGTGATGGTCTCATTGGCGACCGGCGGCAGCACGCGCTTGACCGTCTGCGGGATGATGATGCCGAACATGGTCTGCCAGCGGGTGAGGCCGAGGGATTGGGCGGCTTCGTACTGGCCGCGCTCGATGCTCTCGATGCCGGCGCGGTAAATTTCTGCAAAGTAAGCGGCGTAGTTCAATACGAAGGTGAAGACGGCGGTGGGGAAGGCGGGGATGAGCCAGCCGAACTGGATGGCGGGGAAGTAGTAGAAGAAGAACAGCTGCAGCATCAGCGGCGTGCCGCGGAATATCCACACATAGGTGCGGCAGAAGCCGCGCAGCGGCCAGATGCGGCTGATGCTGCCGAGGGCGATGGGCAGGCCCAGCGGCAGCGCCATGATCAGCGTGAGGAAGAATACCTGCAGCGTGACCACGGTGCCGTCCAGCAGGCTGGGCATCAGCACCTGAGCATAGGCGATACGATCGGCGATTTTAGCAAGCAGTTCGGCAAACATCGGCTATCCTTTTATCCTTTCCAAGAGCGTGGTCGGGGCGCATATTGGTGCGGGTACAGGAGAGCCCGGAGGGCTGTGCGCCCTCCGGGTGACCTGCATAGGGAAGTATGGGGTTAAACAGCAGCTATGACCTTGGGACAGTCTGTATGCTGCGTATGGGGCGTGGGGGTGAGATTATTTATCGTAGCCTTATTTATCGTAACCTTCGAGGATGACGATATTGCGGCCGAACCATTTTTCGCTGATGGTGGCGGCGGTGCCGTCTTTGATCAGGGCGTCGATGGCGGCGGTGAGCTCGGCGGCTACATCGGTATCTTCTACACGGCAGCCGATGGCATAGAAGTCATCGCCGAAGTTGTAGGGGCTGACGGCCATGATGCTGTCCATCTGGGCATTCTTGTATTCGCCCAGTACCTGGTCGACGACGATGACATCGACGCGGCCGGCCTTCATATCGAGAATGGCTTCATCATAGGTGGGGTATTCGTATACGGTGAAGGTGGGGTAGGCTTCGTTGGCCTGCATCACTTCCAGCGCGGCGCTGTCTACCTGAGTACCGATCTTGACGGCGGCCAGGTCTTCTACGGCATTGATGGTGGTGCCGTTGACGGACATGATGACGATGCTGTTGTTCAGGTATTTATCGGTGAGGGCCATGCTTTCCTGGCGTTCCGGGGTGGCAGACATGCCGTTCCAGATGCAGTCGATGCGCTTGCTGGAAAGCTCCATTTCCTTGGTGTTCCAGTCGATGGGCTGGAAGATGACTTCTACGCCCAGCTTGGCGCCGACGGCGGTGGCGAGGTCGATATCGAAGCCGACCAGATTGCCAGCTTCATCGCGGAAGCCCATCGGGGCAAAAGTATCGTCCAGACCGACGATAAGAGTACCTTTATCTTCGATGTAAGCCCAGCCGGTCAGCGCTTCTTCGTTATCGCCGCCGCAGGCTGCCAGAGAGAAAACCATAACCAGAGCCATTAACATAACCAACAGTTTTTTCATGATGAAATTCCTCCGTGATTTATTTGTTTAATGCGCTAAAGAAATAGTATACTAAAGTGGTGCATTTGTCAAGTGATGTTGTGCTGATATTTTAATAAGGTAACGCTTTTCAGCGTAAAAAAACAGGCAAGCCGTGCGGCTTGCCTGTAATTATTTAAGTTTGCAGCTTCAGACGATGATCGGCGGCAGCTCTTCGAGCAGTTCGTCGTTCAGCTCGTCGTCATTGCGGCGGTATTTGTCATCGCTGTTCTTCTTATCGATCATCATATAGAAGTTGGGCAGCATGACCAGGATCAGTACGGTAGAGGCGACCAGCGCGCCGATCATAACTACGCTCATGCCGCGCAGCATGGCGGCGGGGCCGGTGGCGAAGCAGGTGGGCAGCATCGCCAGAATGGTGGTGAGGGTGGTCATGAGGATGGGGCGCAGACGGATCTTGCCGGCTTCGATCAGCGCCTGCTTGACGGGCAGCTGTTTACGCAGCTGATTGGCGGTATCGACCAGCAGGATGCCGTTGTTTACGACCACGCCCATCATCATCAGGAAGCCGAACAGGGAGATCATGCTCAGGGTGATATTGAAGAGGCGCAGCATCAGGAAGCTGCCGATGAGCGAGAAGGGGATGGAGAACATGACCATCAGCGAGAAGCGTACCGATTCGAACTGCATGGCCATGACGAGGAAGATCATGAAGAAGGCGGTGGCCATGGATTTGAAGAGCAGCGCGAATTCTTCGTTCATCATCTCATCCATCACGCTGGTGACCACCTCTACGCCTTCGGGCAGTACCAGCTCATCGATAACGGCATTGGCGGCATCGGCGGCGGTGAAGGTGGATGCCTGGGTGGTATTGACGGTGAGGCTCATCTGATAGCGGCCGTCCATACGGGTACGGGTCTGCATTTCTTCTTCGTATTCCACATGGGCGATCTCATTGAGGGCGACCACGGAGCCGCTGGGAGTGGCGAAGGTCTTGTTCATCAGGTTATTGATGCTGTCGTAGCTGCCTTCGGGGTAGCGCAGCATAATGCTGTATTCATCGCCGCGGTTGGTGACGGTGGCTGCTTCCATGCCGCTAAGCGTGTAGTACAGCTCCAGCGAGATGCCGGCCGGGGTGAGGCCTACGGACATCGCCTTCAGCGGGTCTACTACCACTTTGGCGGTGGTGGCGGCTTCGCTGGCGTCAGAGCTTACGCGCAGTACGCCGGGGATCTCGGCATTGATGACGGCTTCTTCGGCCATGATGATACCGTTACGCAGGGCGTCGATATCATTGCTTTCCATAGAGATGGTGACGCCGCCCATCATGCTGCTCATTATGCTGGTGCTGCTGGAGGCCTGTACGTCGATATCCATGCCGGTGACATTGGCCAGCAGGGCATTGTAGCGCTCTACGGTATCGGCAGAAGGAGTCTTGTTGCCCTTGATGCGGTAGGCGGTGATGCTGGCGCTGTTGCCGGAGATGGAGAGCGTGTAGCTGTCGAACAGCGGGTCATTGGCGATCATTTCTTCGATGAAGAGGAATTCTTCATCAATCTCTTCCACGCGGGTGCCGGGGCGGAAATTGGCGGTGATGCTGATGTCGCCTTCGTCAATATTGGGGATCAGCTCCATATTCAGCGTCAGCGCCAAAGCGGCGGAGGCGATGAGCAGGAAGACGAAGAAGACCATGACCATTTTGCTCTTATTCAGCAGCTTGGGCATGAAGTTGTCGTAGGCTTTGTAGCACTTATCCAGCAGGCGGTTGATGGGCAGGTTCTGCTTCGATACCGGCTTATATTTGGAGAAGCAAAGCGGTACTACGGTGAGAGCGGATACCAGAGAGCCGATCATGGTGATGGCGACTACATAGCTGAATTCGCCGAACATCTGGCGGGTCATGCCGTCCAGCATGATCATCGGCAGGTAGACGACGACGGTGGTGATGGTGGAGGCGATGAGCGAGGCGGTGACCACGCGGGTACCGGCATAGGCGGCAGCCTTGTGGCCGAGACCCTGCTCCTGATAGCGGGTGCAGCTTTCCAGTACGACGATGGAGCTGTCGACGATCATGCCGATGGCGATGACCAGCGCGATGGCGGTGACGATGTTCAGCGAGAAGTTGAACAGATCCATCAGCGCCAGCGTCAGCAGCACGCACAGCGGCATCGACGAGCCGACGATCAGGCTGGCCTTGATATCGCCGAAGAAGAGGAACAGTACCGCCATGGTGAGCACTACGCCTAAGGCCAGGGTCTGGAAGACGGTCTTCATCGCCTGATGGATGATCTCGGCGCCGTCATAGGCGATGGTCATGGTGACGGCATCGTTTTCTGCCTGCAGGCGGTTGATGGTATTGATGACATCGCGGGAAGCCAGCGTGGTGGGGCTGGCCTGACGCTTGGTGGCGGTGATGACGATGGCCTCATCGCCGGAATAGCGGCTGATGCTGCCGGCGGCTTCGCTGGCCATATATACTTCTGCCACGTCGCTCAAGGTGAGCAGCGTGCCGTTATTGGTCATGATGGGGATATTGCGGATATTGGCCACGGTGCCGATATCACCGGAGCTGGAGACGGACATATTGGTGTGGCCCTGGGTGACGGAGCCGGCGGGGATGCTGAAGTCCATGGCGGCGATGAACTGGGCCACGCTGCTGATGGAGAGGCCGTACTGGTTCATCATCGCTTCATTCAGCTCGACCTTGATGTAGTTGGAAGTGCCGCCGGCAGTCTCTACCTGCGCGATGGAGGAGAGCTTTTCCAATTCGGGCACTACTTCTTCTTCTACATAGGTGGCGATATTATCGCCTTCGCCCTTGACGGCGACCATGACGGTGGGCAGGGCATTGATGCTGAGGCTGAGGATGGTGGCATCGCTGGCATCTTCCGGCAGGCCGGCGGAGATCATATCCAGCGCGGCGCGCAGGTCGGCGTAGGCTTCGTCGATGTTCATATCATAGTCGTAGGCAAAGGCTACTATCGAGACATTTGACATCGACATGGTGGTGACCGAATCTACGCCGGATAGTGAGGCGCAGCCTTCTTCGATCGGCTTGCTGATCAGCTCTTCGATCGATTCCGGGTCGGCGCCGGGGTAGGTGGTCATGACCATCAGCATCGGCATTTCGATATCGGGGATAAGCTCCGCGCTCATGGTGGTCATGGCCAGCGCGCCGAAGACGACGATGGCTAAGATGACCAGCACGGCGGAAACGGGACGCTTCAGCGTCAGTTTAGTCAGGTTCATTGGCTACCTCCTGCTTGCTTATTCCATGGGAACGGTGACGGAGGCGCCGTCGCGCAGGCGGGCCGACCAGCTGGTGATGACCAGGTCGTTTTCGGTAAGGCCGCCGGTGATAACGATGTAGTCGTCATCGAAGATGCCGGTGGAAACATTGGTCTTGGCAGCTACGCCATCGCGGACGATGTAGACATAGGCCTGGTTTTCGTTGTAGTGGATGGCGGAGTAGGGGATGAGCATGGCATCCTTGGCGGTGTAAGTAGCGGCGGTGATCTTGGCAGAGGTGCCGGAGAGCAGCTCATCGCCGGTGGCGTTCACGCTGGCTTTGATGGTGAACATGCCGGTATATCCGGAGGCGGAAGTGGGAACTTCGGTAATAGCGGCATCATAATTGACGCCGTTGCGTTCTACGGTGATCTTCTGGCCGACGGAGAGGGTATTGCGTACCGCTTCGCTGACGGAGAAGGTGATATTCATGGTGTCTTTGTTGGAGACGACGAAGGCGGCGTAACCGGCGGCGGCCATGCCGTGATCGGTGACATTAACGGCTTCCACGCGGCCGCTGATCGGAGTGGTGATATTATAGTAGGAAAGTGCCATCTTGGCAGAATCGATGCCCACCTGAGCGGCATTGAGCTGGGCATCCAGCGCGGCATTGGTCTCTTCCAGCACCTGAGTCTTGGTGAGTTCGGCGCTGTCTTCGGCCAGAGCGAGCTGTTTCTCATAGGATTCGATGCCGGTCTCGATCTGGTCGATGCCGGATTCGGTTTCGCTGATATAGCCTTCGATGGTCTTGATGCCCTTATCCAGTTCGCTGATACCGGACTTGAGCGCGGTCAGCTGACCCTGCATTTCGGCAATGGCGGCTTCGGGCATACCGCCGGCAATGGCGTTGGCGATGGCGGCTTCCAGTTCTTTCTGCTGCTTTTTCAGCGTGGCGCGGTCATCTTCCAGATCATCCAGCTGATCTTCCAGATCGTCCAGCGTGTCTTCCAGATCATCCTTCTGATCTTCGTAGGCATCAATGGCGTCCTGCAGCTGCTCGATGTTGAAGTCGGTCTGCATCATCTTTAAGTCCCAGCTGGCGCCGGTATTGCTCTGCTTGCTGGCAAGCAACGTCTCGTACTGGGCCTGGGCGGATGCCAGCTGCAGGCGGCCGGGTTTGTCGTCGATCTTGGCGAGGGTCTGGCCGGCCTTGACGCTGTCGCCGATGGAGACGTAGACCTTGGTGATCTCGCCGCTGGCCATCGGCATGATGCTGACGGATTCGGCGGCGGAGATGCTGCCGATGAACTGGTTGCTAAGTACCAGGTCGCCGCGGTGCGGATGGGCGGCATCTACCACGATGGCGGCAGATGTGACAGGTTCTTCTTCTTTGGCGCCGCAGCCGCCCATCACGGCCATAATGCCGATGAGCAGCAGGCAAAGCAATTTGCGGGAACGGGTGTGCAGCATAGTAGATTCTCCTTGAAATTTATTTAAACTGTTTTGTTGCCGTGGTTCAGGAGCGCGCAGCCTGCTCGGGCTGATGGGCGCGGATGTCGTTTTCGATAATATCGATGATGCCGTTTAGGGTGGAAAGCAGCTCCTGCAGCTTGTCATTTTCGATATGCTGCAGCAGATGCTCCATGTAGGCTATGGTCTCGATATCGGCGCGGGTCAGCACCTCTTCGCCGTGCGGGGTGAGGCGCACGAAGGTGTTGCGGCGGCTGTTGGGGTCGATCTCGCGGCAGATCAGGTCGCGCTTTTCCATGCCCTGCAGCTTTTTCGAGACGGCGGCGGGGGAGATATCCTGCAGTTTTACCAGATCGGAAACGTAGATGCCATGCGGGCAGCAGTTGCGGCAGTATTCGCGGATGCCGTGCAGTACGATGTATTCACCGTTGCTCAGCTCGGCGTGTACCTTGACATTCATGGCGCTGCCGAGGCGGGAGACGGAAGTCATCACCTGCATCAGTAAGATATGGTCGCTCATAATAAATCATTCCTTGGTTAATTGTTAACTTGGTTAAGTATCAGCTTTTTGATTATAGCAGTAAGCATAGGCGTAGTCAATGGTATTAATGTGAAGGTGGTGCGAAATTTTGCTTATATTTTGTGAACTAATGGGCGGTGGCAAACATTTCCGGCAAAAATGTTGCTTTTTTAAGCAAGATATCAGCGCCTGTTCACGAAATATTCATAGTGAGACCGGATAATGAAGCCATAAGCTTTTGATGATCCATGCAGCCGCTATGGCGGCAGAATAGGAGGAAAAGCCGATGAAACATAAATTACTGACTGTGATGATGGTGCTGATGCTGGTGCTTTCCACTCTCGCCCTTGCCGCCTGCGGTGAGCAGAGCAGCTACGAGGGGCTGGATGTGGTGCTGGACGACGGCGCGGTGAAGGTGGGCGGCGAAAAGCTGCCGCTGGACAAGCTGATCGCCGGTGAGGTTGCTTCTCTCGAAGTAGGCAAGAACGGTGCGGAACGCATCCTCATCACGCTGAAAAATGAGCAGCACGAAGAGGTGAAGCCGTATCTGCAGGACGTGGATAATCTGGTGCTGACCGTGGTGGCGGGCGGCAATTACCGCTTCAGCGGCACCGCCAGCGATACGCAGATCGCCGTGGATGCGCCCGGTGCGGAAGTGCAGCTGCTGCTGGACGGGCTGACGCTGCAATGTGCCACCGCGCCGGCCATCATGGTCTACAATGCGGCCGACCCGCAGACCGCCGGGCAGTACGGTGTGACTATCAGCACCGCCGAAGGCTCGGTGAACAGCATCTGGGGCTCGCATGCCGCCGCCACCGCGCAGGATGCGGTGAAGCATGACGGTGCTATCAGCGCCAATGTTTCGCTGGGCTTTGGCGGCAGTGGCCGTCTGGAGCTCGCCGGCGATAAAGAGGGCATCGAGGTGAAATTCGGTCATCTGACCTTTGATGGCGGCGAATACCAGATCACCGCTATGGACGACCCGATCGGCGCTTCCGAAGACGGGGTGGCTGTCATCACCTTCAATAATGGTGAAGTGCTGGCCTTTGTGGATGCGCTGGCTGAAGAAGGCGACGGTGTGGATTCCAACGGATATATCGTGGTGAACGGCGGCACGCTGATCGCCAAAGCCTGCCCGCACAGCGCCGACAGCGGTCTGGATGCGGATATGGGCATCAGCATCAACGGCGGCACGGTGCTGGCGCTGGGCAATATGTATGATAATATCAGCGAAGGCTCTCTGCAGCCGTTTATGGCGCTGCAGCTGGCCGAGCATAGCGGCCGCCTGCTTGCCGTGACTGCCGACGAGGCGGCGCTGCTGGCGGCGGAGGTGCCGGCGGAATACGGCTATGTGGTGCTGAGTAGCCCCTTCATCAGCGAGGGCGAGTATGAGCTCTATGATGCGGAAAGCGTCAGCGGTGTGGAATATGCCGGGCTGTATACGGAGATCAGCTCCTTCGAAAAGGGCGAGCAGCTGGGCTGGAGCGGCAGCTTCGGTATGAAGCAGCCTGTTCCCGGTGCACAGCCGGAAGGCGGTGAGCCGCCCGTGAAGCCGGATGGCGAAGCGCCGCGCAAGGATCTCTTCGGCATCGGCAATATCAATGGCATTGAGATCACCGCCGACGGTGTGGTGCGTATCGCCGAAGAGGCCGCGGAAAAGCTGATCCAGATCTTTGAGGGTCTGACCATGACCGTGGACCGCACCGTGGATGAGATCATGGAGATCGACAGCATCGAAGAGCTGGAAGATTTCTTCAACGAAGTGACCACCGGCCTCTACCTGCCGCAGAGCTGGCTCGACGCCAATCTGCTGCCGCCCGGCATGGGTCCGCAGGGCTGGCTGGATCATGGCGGCACCAATGAGCCGGTGCCGGAGCCGCTGCCGCCGGTGGTGGTGCTGCAGGGCAGCTTCTCCTTAAGCGCGGAGCAGAACACCTTCGCCAATGTGCAGCCGCTGCCTGAAGGTGCCTCTGATGCGGCAGATATGCAGCAGCCGGGTGAGGGCGCAGGCGATACGCAGCCCGACGGCCCGCCCGCCACGCAGATCAAATAAGCAGATACAGCAAAGCCCCCTCGTGAGAGGGGGCTTTTTCTTTGTGTTCAGTTGACGGGTATCAGCGTATCGCCGATGCGGATGGCGGTGATCTGCGCGGTATCCAGCGGGATGCGCCACAGATCTGTGCAGAAATAGGTCTGCCCATCCGGCATACGGGTGCTGCTGCCGTCGCCGCTGCCGATCTCCGTACCGTCTGCCAGCACGGCGCAGATGTCGCTGAGCAGGAAGTAGCGGCCCTGCGGATCGGTGTATTTGTAGCGGAGGCCGGTGCCGGTCAGCTCGATATCGAACAGCAGTATCTCGGCCTGCGGCTGGCCGTTTGGCGTGGTGGTATCAGCCATCAGCACCGTGGTGGCGGGAAGCGGCAGCGGCTGCAGCATATTGCGCTCTAGGCTGAAGCTGTACTGCCAGCTGCCTGCCTGCAGCAGCGTCTCGCTGTTGCCGTTGCTCTGGCGGCAGAGGTCGGTGAGGGTGAGCTGCAGCTGCAGCGGGCGGGTATCGGCGATGTGGCCGCTCTTGTTGATATAGCTGTAGTCGATGAGCATGATGGCGGCGCCGCTGCTGTCGGTGCCGAGGTAGCGGAAGCCATAGCCGGCCGAGCCGCCGCTGTTTTCCAGCGGGTCGGGGCTGACATCCAGCTGCATCCCGCGGAAGCCGTAGCTGTGCCGCGCATCGAAGGGGATGCCCTCTGCCCGCAGCAGCAGGTAGAAGCAGTCTTCGCCCACGGTGGCGGAATCGACGGTGATAGTGACATCGCCGACGCTGTCGCTGAGATTCAGCTCCTGACTTAAGTGGGAGATCAGCGCCGTCTGGCCGTCATTCATCGGCTGGCCGGTCAGCTGCTGCCAATATGTACCGAACCAGCTCTGGATGCTGTCGGCATAGAAGTAGCTGATGAAGCCTGCGCCCATCATCAGCAGGCAGAGCAGGGCGGAGAGGGCGACGGCGGGCAGGCGGTGGCGGCGCGGGGCGGGGCGGGTGATGCGGGTGTCCGCCAGTGTGGCGTCATCCAGAGCGCCCAGCGCATAGAGCAGGCGCTCTTCGGGTAAATATGCGTTCATATGCTTACACCTTCCTTTTCCAGCAGTTCGCGCAGTTTGCTGCGGGAACGGAGCAGGGACATTTTGACTTTGCTTTCGCTGCAGCGGTTGGCGGCGGCGATGTCGCGGATGGGGTAGAGGTACCAGTAGCGCTGCACGAAGATGCGGCGCGGCGTGTCCGGGAGCGTGGCGACGAAGCGCTGCAGCAGCTCGGCGAGCGCTGTGTCGCTCAGCGCCTGTTCCGGCGTGGGGGTGGCGGCGGGCAGGCAGGTGGATAATTCGCTTAAGGCTGCTTCTGCCTGGCCGCTGCCGCGTTTTTGCGCTGCGGTGCGGCGGTACTTATCCAGCGCCAGGTTGCGGGTGATGCGCCCTAAGTAGGCATCCAGCTGCTGCGGACGCTGCGGTGGGATGCTCTCCCAGGCTTTCAGCCAGGTATCGTTGAGGCATTCTTCGCAGTCTTCATCATTGCCGAGGATATTTAAGGCAATGCGGCGGCAATAGCTGCCGTAGCGGCGGGCGGTCTCGCTGATGGCGCTTTCGGCGCGCTGCCAGTATAATTCGATGATATCGCGATCATTCATCATTATGTATCGGCGGCTCCTTTGTCTTTTTTCAGGCCTGACACTATTATAGACGAAAAAGG
>JAFXLH010000177.1 GCA_017531315.1 Bacillota bacterium | reverse complement strand
CCACGTCCTCTTTATCGTCGAGGTATGCACCGTAGACGATCATGCCGCTGCCGGTGACGGAGAGGGAGAAGAAGGCCTGCCCCATCGCCCATACCCAGACCATCGGGTCTTTCAGGGCTGCCCAATCCGGGGTGAACATGAACTTGTAGCCGGCGGCTGCACCGGGCAGGAAGGCCACGCGGACAGCCAGAATGACGAAGAGGATGAAGAACACGGGCATCATGATCTTATTGCTGCGCTCGATGCTCTTGGCGCCCAGCAGCAGCGTCAGCAGAGTGCCGACGACCACGATGACGTGGAAGGGGATGACGGAGTAATCGCTGAGAGAGAAGCTATCGAACCAGGCGGCGGTCTCCAAGTGCATCAGCTCGCCGGTCAGCGACTGGAAGAGGGCCTTCAGCACATAGGCGACGATAACGGCATAGCCGATAGAGATGCAGATGGAACCGGCGAGCGGCAGCCAGCCGAGCAGGCCGCCGGCTTTGCCCAGCTGGGGCGAGCGGCTGGCCCAGGCCTTGCGGTAGGAGCCGAGCGTACCGGTGCGGGAGCGGCGGCCGATGGCGTATTCGGCAGAAAGCCCCACTACGCTGAACAGCACCACGAAGAACAGATAGGCGACCAGAAAAGCGCCGCCGCCATTGGCGCCCATCTTGGCCGGGAAACCCCATACATTGGCCATACCCACGGCCGAGCCGACCGCGGAAAGGATAAAGCCCCAGCGGTTAGAAAATTTTGCACTGCTCTTTTTGTCCATCACAATCTCCTCAAAATACCATTTTAGATGAGCCGGAAGATTTAGCTTGCTCATCCAAACTATTGTAGCAGAAGAAAGTCGTTTTTTCAACAAGGGCGGTAAAGATAAAGTTGGCGGTGATAATATCACGGAAGGCGGTGGGGGAGCTGCGCTATAATAAAGTCAAAAACGCCTGTGGAGGTGATGGTTATGGAGCATCGGGAAATCTATCTGGCCGGCGGCTGCTTTTGGGGCATCGAGCATTTGATGCAGCAGCTGCCCGGGGTGGTGGAGGCGCAGAGCGGCTATGCCAACGGCAGCGGCGCGGCTGAGGCCAATTACCGCGCGGTCTGCGGCGGCGATACCGGCTTCCGCGAGGCGGTGCGCGTGGTGTACGACCCCGCCCGCGTGAGCCTGGAGGCGCTGCTGCTGGCCTACTTCTATGTAGTGGATGTGACGGTGGCCGGGCGGCAGGGGCCGGATGTGGGCAGCCAGTATCAGAGCGGCATCTATTATGAGGATGCGGCGGATGCGGCGGTGGTGGAGCGTATTGCGGCCATCGAGCGGGCTGCGGCGGCGGATTTCTGCGTGGAGATCGGCCCGCTGCGTAATTTCTACCCGGCGGAAGAGTATCATCAGGACTATCTGCAGAAGAACCCCTTCGGCTACTGCCATATCCCGCGCGAGGAGATGCGCCTGCTGGCCGCCTTGCGTATAGACCCCGGCGACTACGTAAAGCCCGCCGCGGAAGTGGTGCGGGAGAAGCTGGGCAGGGGAGATCATAACGAAAAAGCAGCCACCGATCGGTGACTGCTTTTTTCGGTTGCGGGCACAACAAAAGCCACCCGAATGGGTGGCTTTGTTCTGGCATTTCCGACCGATTTAGATGACATAAATTTTATTGCTCGATGCGCAGTTCGATATCACCCGTGTTCGTAATGACCTCACATTTACCGCCTGTCACGGACTTGGGCACATCGACATCACCCATATCGGTCTCGATCAGGAACACCATGTCCGAAATCAGCGTTCCTGTCACGTCACCTGTGTTGGTCT
>JAFXLH010000176.1 GCA_017531315.1 Bacillota bacterium | reverse complement strand
TATCATTTTGTCGTCGTTATAGCAAGTGAAATCATTGTTCGCCAAGCGGTGCAGGGGAGAGGTAGCGCTGCCGCATCCGCGCCGTCAGCTTGTCGTAGAGCGGCAGCATGGCGCTTTCCGTGACGAAGTCGGCGAGAGCATCGGCGGGCAGCCAGCGGGCGGCGCTGTTTTCATCCGGGCGATGCGTGAGCGGCAGCGTCGGCTCGGCAAAGGCGGCAAAGACGGCACAGTAGTGGTGATGGGCGGGGACAGGCTCGCCGCGGCGGGTATGGGCGATGACCGGCAGCAGCTCCAAGGCCAGCAGCTGCGCGGTGGGCAGCTGTAATTGCCGCACGCCGCTTTCTTCTTCCGCTTCCCGCACGGCTACGGCCAGCAGGTCGGCGTCGCCATCGGCATGGCCGCCTGTCCACGACCAGGAGTTGTAGATATTGTGATGCACCATCAGCACCTCTTGGCAGGTGCGGTCCATCACCCACAAGCTGGCGGTGAGATGCGGCGTCACGGCGCGCGAAAGCAGGGCTTCTGCGCGGTTTTCTATATCCTGCAGCAATTGCTGCCTGAGTGCGGATTCGGCAGCGCAGGATGGCTCAAATTGGCGCAGCAGGTGCGTTAATGCTTCCATATGGCAATGCTCCTTCGGCAAAAGGTAATGCTTGTCATGAGTGAAAATTTAGCATATAATGGAGTTAGTTTTATCATAACATTTTTGCCGCAAGCGGGCAACAAGGAGGTTTATTATGGATGAACTGATGATCACCGTTTCTCTTGGTGATTTATTGCAGGCGGCTCTGCTGATCGCGCTGATCGTGCTGGTGGTTTATGTGATCAAGCTGGTCAAGCGTTTCAACACCACGCTCGATCATGTGGACAAGATCCTGGCCGATGCGGAAGTGGTCAGCGGTACTGCGGCCAACCGTACTGCCCAGCTGGATAAATTTGTGGACAAGGCTACCGTGGCGGTGGCCGACGCCGGTACCGCCTTTGTGGACGGGCTGGGGCTGAAATCTTCTTTTGACCGGAGGTTTCGATTTCGCCGCACTAAGTCCGCTGAGCCTGCTGCTGCTGATGCCGCGGCCGCGCCGCCGGAAGAAGCGCAAAAACAGCCTGAAGAAGCTGCAGCGCCGGCTGCGGATGCTGCTGCTGCGCCGGAAGCTGCTGCACAAGCTTAAACGCATTTTTTGACCGCTTGGTTTAACTGTATAGGCAGAAAAATGCCCCTGCATTTATATGCAGGGGCTTTGCTGTTGCGGTTTATTCGGCGGCGCTTTGCATCATCTGCTGCATCATATAGCGGACGATGGTGGAGCGGCTGACTACGCCGACCAGCTTGTCATCTTCGATGACCGGCACTTTTTTGATGCGCTTGCGGGCGAGGATATCGGCTACGCGCACGATATCGTCATCGGCTTCCACGGAGACGACGCGGGTGGTGGCCAGCTCCATCACATTGAGGCGCAGCATATCCTTGAGCTTGCTGTCGAAGTTGTCGTTGCCGTAGCCCACGGTCACCATGCCGTGGAAGTCCATCATATAGGTGCGCTTGCGGGAGACGAAGTCCATGATATCGCCATCGCTGATAAAGCCGATGACTTTCATCTCTTCATCGACCACCGGCACGCCGCTGACCTTCTTTTCGGCGAGGATCTTCAGTACGTCTCCGACGGTGGCGGTTTTGTGGCAGTAGTAAGCATCGTGTTCCATGATCTGATTGATCTTGGTCATAGGCTCCTCCATGGGTATAGGATAGTAAAGCTATAATAAGTATTTCGATTTTGCGCGGGCTATTCCTGCTGTTTGCGGCAGCTTATGGGCGCTGCGGGATCATTCCTCGGTGCAGTCGTAGAAGACCTGGCCGTCAATGCACAGCAGCAATACATTATCCAGATTCAGGTCGTTGAGCAGGCTGACGATGACGGAGGTGTCTTCGTAGCCGCAGGCGTCCACATAATCCTTGGCGGTGTCGCTCATGGTGTTCATGTTAGCACGCAGCTCCTGCCAGCTGGCTTTCAGCTCGCTGTTGCTGCTTACGTATTGGGTGGCTTCGGCGACGCCGTCGCTCCAGGTGGCGATCATGATGCAGTCGTCTTCTTCATCGTATTCGATGGTGTAATCTTCGAAGCTGTCTGCCAGCAGTGCATCCAGCTCGGCCACGACATCGTGGATGCTGCCGCTGTCTTCGCCATTTCCGCCGCCAAACAGCAGGGCGATGCCGGCGATGGCGATGAGCACAAGCGCTGCGATCATCAGCAGCGCGGTTTTGCTGCCTTTTTTCTTCGCTGCGGGCTGGGGGGTGACGGGCGGAGTGTACTGGCTGTAAAACTCCGTGTTATCGGCGGTCGGCTCGGCGATATGCTCGGCGTAGACGGCTTTGCCGTCGTCCTCTTCCAGCTCCAGCGGCGCGGATGCGGGCTGGGGGGCGGGAGTGGGGTCGGCTGCCGGAGCGGCGGGCGGAGTGAGAGCATTGCCGCAGTTGGCGCAGAATTTAGCATCATCGGCTACCGGGTTGCCGCAGTTGGTGCAAAACATAGTAGTATCCTCCTTGATTCGCCGCGCTGAGGGCAGCATTTATAGCAAAACTATAGCATAATTGGTGCGGATTGACAATCATTTTGGCGGCAGGGCAGGGGGGAATGGGCAAAAAACAAAGCCCCACCGTACGGTGGGGCTTTGCTTCACTTGGTGCGCCCGGCAGGACTCGAACCTGCGACCTTTTGGTTCGTAGCCAAACGCTCTATCCGGCTGAGCTACGAGCGCAAGTGGGCATCATACGATGCATGGCGGAGAGCAAGGGATTCGAACCCTCGATACAGGTTTTAGCCCGTATACTCGCTTAGCAGGCGAGCGCCTTCGACCTACTCGGCCAACTCTCCATAACCTTGTAGCAGGCGTCTTTGGCGGAGGAGGTGGGATTCGAACCCACGGTACCAATGGTATCACTGGTTTTCAAGACCAGCTCCTTAAACCGCTCGGACACTCCTCCAATAAGAAATATTGGCGTGAGCTACATTTGATATAATAACACTTTGGACGCGAATTGTCAACGATTGTTTTTGCTTTTTGGCGATAATTTTTTTGCATCCGGCTCACGGGGGCGGCTTATAAATGCATAAAAACCTTGAATATGGGCGATATCTGTATTATACTTAATAAAGATACCCTGCGCCATCGGGGCGGGGGCAAATATATCTCTTGGAGGTGTTTAGGTTGCTGGATCTGAAATTTGTCCGCAGTAATCCGGATGTTGTTATCGAAGCATTGGCTAAAAGAGGTGGCCGCATTTCACTGGACGGCTTTTTGGCTTTGGAAGAAGAACGCCGCGCCATTCTGGTCAAGGTAGAAGAACTGAAGGCGCTGCGCAACAATGCCAGCAAGGAAATCGCCGCCAAGAAAAAGGCCGGCGAAGATGCATCTGAGATCATGGCGAAAATGCGCGAAGTAGGCGATGAGATCGCCGTGCTGGACGCCCGCCTGAAGGAAGTGGAACCGGCGCTGACCGACGCGCTGCTGGCCATTCCCAATATCCCCGATGCCAGCTGCCCCATTGGTACCGATGACAGCGATAACCGCGAAGAGCGTCGCTGGGGCGAACCGACCAAGTTCGACTTCGAGCCGCTCAATCACTGGGATATCGGCACCAAGCTGGATATTCTCGATTTTGAGCGCGCCGGCAAGATCTCCGGCTCCCGCTTTACCGTATACAAGGGCAAGGGCGCCCGTCTGGAACGTGCCGTCATCAACTTCTTCCTTGATATGCATACCGAAAAGCATGGCTATACGGAAATCTTCCCGCCCTTCATGGTCAACAGCAAGGCTATGACCGGCACCGGCCAGCTGCCCAAATTCAAAGAAGATATGTTCCATGTAGAAGGTACGGACTACTACCTCGTTCCCACCGCCGAAGTACCGGTGACCAACCTGCTGGCGGATGAGATCCTCGATGAAGCCCAGCTGCCCATCTACTACACCGCTTATACCGCTTGCTTCCGCGCTGAAGCTGGTGCGGCTGGCCGCGATACCCGCGGTCTGATCCGCCAGCATCAGTTCAACAAGGTTGAGCTGGTCAAGTTCACCCGTCCGGAAGAAAGTTTCGCCGAACTGGAAAAGCTGACCGCTGACGCCGAAGATGTACTGCAGAAGCTGGGTCTGCCTTATCGCGTAGTCTGCCTCTGCACCGGCGACCTCGGTTTCTCTTCCTGCAAGACCTATGACCTGGAAGTATGGCTGCCCGGCGCGGATATGTACCGCGAGATCTCTTCCTGCTCCAACTTCCTCGATTATCAGGCCCGCCGCGCCAATATCCGCTTCCGTCGTCCCGGCGGCAAACCGGAACTGGTACACACCCTGAACGGCTCCGGCGTTGCCGTTGGCCGTACCGTGGCTGCTATTTTAGAAAACTACCAGCTGCCCGATGGCCGCGTCAAGGTTCCGGAAGTACTCGTACCCTATACCGGCTTCGAATATATCGACTGATGCCAATAAGAAAGAGCTGCTCAAGCGAGCAGCTCTTTTTTTATGCTTATGCGGCCTCCGGCTGTTGCGGGTCATTGATGAAGAAGGAGCCGAGGCAGGCCAGCAGCGCTACGCCGACCAGTATCCAGATGACGACGATGGGCTGGCCGTGGTGATCGGCGATGCGGCCCAGGAGCGGGCAGACCATGCCGCCGAAGCTATTGGCCAGGCCCATGGTGATGCCGGAGGCGAGGCCGATATGATTGGGCACGAACTGCTGCCCCAGCGCTACCGAGGGGCTGAAGGCGAAATTGAGGAAGATGGCGCAGAGGATGACCAGCAGGGTGCAGGCGACCAGCGAGCGGGACATGGCGAAGAGGGCGATGCAGGGCGTGAGCAGCAGCAGGCCGAGGCGGATGGTACGGCTGAAGCCGTAGCGGTCGGCCAGATAGCCGCCGATCAGCGTGGAGCAGGCGCCGGCGATGGCCCACAGGGTGGTGATGGAGCCGGAGACGGCCTCCGACTGCAGAAGTACATTCATGTAGAACATCGGCACGAAGGTGCTCATGCCTACGGTGATGATGGAGCGGAGGAAGGCTACGGCGGTCAGCTTGCAGAAGGCACGCCAGTCGTCGTGCTGACCGGAGGCCATGGCGGCCTGAGTGGCTTTGATGCCGGCAGCGGCGAATTCGGTGAGGCGGTCATGCTGCGTATACATGAAGGCGGCCATCAGTACTACCGGGATGGCGAGGAAGCCGGTGCCGCGCAGGTCTCCGCCCAGCAGGGTGATACCGGCTACCGCTACCAGCGGGCCGGCCGCGCCGCCCATATTGCCGCCCACGGCGAAGAGGCTGATGCCCTTGCCCTTCTTCTTGCCGGCCACATAGTTGGCCATGCGGCCACCGTCCGGGTGGAAGATGGCGGCGCCGATGCCGTTGAACAGAACCAGCGCGAACATCACCCAGTAGCTATCGACGAAGCCGAGCAGGGAGATGCCGCAGCCGGCCATCAGGATGCCGAGCGTCATCAGCCACGGGCGGGCGTGCTTATCGGCCATATTGCCAAATACCGGCTGGATGATGGAGCCGACGCTGCTTAGGGCGAAGGTGAGGCCGGCGGCCTGGGTGTAGGTGAGGCCCTTTTGCACCATCAGGAAGGGCAGGATGGCGGGCAGGGCGCCGCCGCCGAGGTCGGTGCAGAGATGCCCCAGCATCAGCACATAACTGTATGCGGAAGTTTTCAGCTGTTTCATAATTTCTCCTGTAAATCAGTCGCGATAAACCGTATTATAGCACCGCGGCAGGGGATGAGCAATCATTTGTGGCGCATTTTGTCGCAGCGGGCAAAAAAAGAGCCCCGGCCGGTTGGTCGGGGCTTTGGGCTTTGAGGTTTATTCTTCTTCGGCGTGGCCGTGGGCATGCTCGTGATCGTGGGCATGGCAGGCGGCGCAGTTGCCGTCGCAGAACTGCTCGGCATCATAGGCGATGCCGTTTTTGTCGTAGTAGTCCTTGATGGCGGCTTTTACCGCTTCTTCGGCCAGTACGGAGCAGTGGAGCTTGGCCGGGGGCAGGCCGCCCAGCGCTTCCACTACGGCCTTATTGGAAAGTTCCAGCGCTTCGCTGATCGGTTTGCCCTTGATCATTTCCGTGGCCATGGAGCTGGTGGCGATGGCGGAGCCGCAGCCGAAGGTGTTGAATTTGACATCGACGATGATGTCGTTTTCCACCTTGATATACATTTTCATAATATCGCCGCATTTGGCATTGCCAACTTCGCCAATGCCGTCGGCATCGGCCATTTTGCCGATATTGCGCGGATTTTCAAAATGGTCCATTACTTCTTTGCTATATAACATGCGGTCTTTCTCCTTCCATCAGCGCTTCCCATACCGGGGAAATATCGCGCAGGTAATCGACAACTTTGGGCACAGAGGCGATGATGTGATCCACCTCTTCGATGGTGTTGTAGTGGCACAGCGAGATACGCAGCGAGCCGTGCGCCACTTCATGCGGCAGGCCCAATGCCAGCAGCACGTGGCTGGGATCGAGCGAGCCGGAGGTGCAGGCGCTGCCGGAGCTGGCGGCGATGCCGTCCTTGTTCAGCAGCAGCAGCAGCGATTCGCCCTCGATGCCTTCGAAGCAGAAGTTGGCTATGCCGGGCAGCTTCTCGCCGCTGCCGTTGACTACGGCGTGCGGGATATGAGCCAGGCCCTTGATCAGGCGGTCACGCAGGGCGGAAACGTAGATGGCATGCTTTTCGATATTTTCGCAGGCTTCTTTCATCGCAGCTGCGGCGGCGACGATGGCGGGGATATTTTCCGTACCGCCGCGCTTGCCGCGTTCCTGACCGCCGCCTTCGATGATATTGGTGAGGATGAGGCCGCGGCGGCAGTAGAGCGCGCCTACGCCCTTGGGGCCGTGGAACTTGTGGGCGGAGAGGGAGAGCATATCGATGTTCTGCTCTTTGACGTTGATGTCGAGGTGGCCGACGGCCTGTACGGCGTCGGTGTGGAAGATGACGCCTTTTTCTTTGCAGATGGCGCCGATCTCTTTGATCGGCTGGATGGTGCCGATCTCGTTATTGGCGTACATGATGGTGACGAGGGCGGTATCCGGGCGGATGGCGGCGGCGACGTCTTCGGCTTTGACGCGGCCTTCCCGGCCTACTTCCAGCAGGGTGATCTCGTAGCCCTCTTTTTTCAGTTTATCCAGCGTATGCAACACGGCGTGGTGCTCGATGCGGCTGGAGATGATGTGCTTCTTGCCTTTTTTGGCGCCGAGGCGGGCGGCGGAGATGATGGCCATATTATCGGCCTCGCTGCCGCCGGAAGTGAAGTAGATCTCGCGGCTTTCCGCGCCTAAGAGACCGGCTACGGTCTCGCGGGCTTGCTGCAGCACTTCGGCTGCTTCCTGACCGAAGCTATGCAGGCTGGACGGATTGCCGTAGATTTTATCCATATAAGGCAGCATCGCGGCGATGGCGGTTTCGCTCATCCTGGTGGTTGCTGCATTATCTGCATAAACGCGCATAGTATTCCTCCTTTTCCGTGATAACGGATACTATTATGATAAGCGATAATTCCTAGTGTGTCAATAGGAATTAACAAAACCCACCGTATTATGCGGTGGGTTTTGCGCTGTTTATTCGGCGTTGTTTTCTGCTTCGAGCAGCTCTTTTTCGGCCGCTTCGAAGTCGATATTGTCTACATAATTGCTGAAGTCGACCATTTCGTAGACGGCTTCTTCCTTGCCGTAGAACTTGTCCAGACCGATGGCTTTGCGGATCTTATCGGCGTTTTCTTTATCGGTGAGCTCTTCCAGCAGCAGCAGGGCCACTTCGGTGGCGGTGGCGGGGTTGCGGGAAGAATAGAGGTTGAAGTTGTGGATGATCTGATCCGGGTAGATACGGCCGTTCTTGCGGGTGATCTCGCGGACGTAGACGCCGTCTTCCGTGATGTAGGAGGTGACGCGGCGGTCGGTGCAGATATTGGTGACGGTGAGGTACATCGAGCCGGTGCTGGTGGTGACGATGGGCTTGCGGAACTGGTGGAACTTATGCAGCAGGCGGGTCACCGGCATATCTTTCTTCGGTATGGGATCTTTTTTGTAGGGGAAGGAGCCGGGGATGATCAGCGCGGAGTAGTCTTTGGTATCGATATCTTCCAGCTTCTGATCCACGATCATATGCAGGCCGTGGGAGCCGACGGCTTCATACTCCTTGGCGGTGGTGACGATGCCGGTCTTGCCTTCGCCGATGGCCAGGTTCCAGCCGAATACTTCGATAAAGGCGGCGGCTTCCAGCGGGGAGTAGCCATCCGGCAGGTACATCAGCACGCTGCGGGCCGGTTTTTCTTTTACCTGTACGGGCTTCGGCTTGCCGCCGTTGGCCTTCATTTCCAGATATTCCAGATAGCGCTGACGGCTTTCTTCCTGATGGCGTTCTTCTTTATACAGAGCCACGCTGATGGGGAAGATGCAGATGGCGGCGATGATCATGTAGAAAATGTTGAATTCGACCAATACGGCGCGGATCACCGTGGCAACAGAAACAAGGGCAGTGTGGAAAATGACGCGCTTTTTCCAGTTGGTGCCGATATCCTGCAGGCCCATCGAGGCCATGGCGGAGGCGGAGCTGACGAAGGCGGCGATACCGGCGGCGCGCAGCGAGCCCTTGAGCAGGAAGGGGGTTTCCAGCACGCGGCCGTCCAGAGCATTGCCGATATAGGCGCCGGCATAATAGCCGCCGAAGAAGCCGAGCAGGCCGAGAACGATGGAGAGGCCGTAACGGAAGCGTTTGTTGCGGAACAGTTTCAATAAATTATCCATACTTACTCCTTATTTCATCCTGCGCCACCTGACGGTGAAGCAGGGGTGATGACTGTGTTAAATTATCTGCTGCCAATGTTAATCTCAGGTGAACGGCAGCTGATTATAGCTTGATTATTGGCAGGATCTGCCATTATTCGCGGCTCAATGCCTCTAGGATACGCAGGGTGCTTTCTACCTCTTCTTCGCTGGCTTTCAGCGAGAGTTCCAGCAGCTGCTGCAGTTCCGGGCGCTGCTGCAGCACCTCGTGCAGATGCCAGGCATCGCTGCTGTGGGCGGTATTGCCCAGCAGGTAGTCCACGGAGACCGAAAAGTAGTTGGCCAGCGCCAAGAGCGTGTTCTGATTGGGCTCGCGTTTGCCCAGTTCGTATTGGCTGATAGAGTTTTGGGAAATATGCAGGTCTTCTGCCAGCTGACGCTGGGAGATACCGCGCGCTTTGCGTAATTCCGCCAGCCGCATTGCCAACACTCCTTTTTGTATTTTGTCGCAAAAATCATTATCTCATAATGGTTTCAATTTTGCAATGCTTTTGTCGCAAATAGTTCCAATATCTCAAAATGAGTTGACTTGTCCGATTTTGCGTGGTATGGTTATCTCAAATTGAAGTGTTTTGTCGGATGTTGTCGAGAGGTGTTATGGATGAATACAGCAATCGCCGGCGGGTGGATATCTGCGCCTGCTGCGGCGGCGCGGTGTGGCAAAATCGCTATTGGTATAAGGAGAACTGCTATTGCAGTTTTTTGTGCAAGATCAATGCTGAGCAAAAAGGAGTTGAAGAGATGGAAAACATGGAACAACGCATGGAGCGCAAGCTGAGACGTAAGGAGGTATTTCGCCTGGTGGAGGGGCATCTGCGCCATTATCGTATGCACTAGCGCCTGCTGATGCAGTACCGGCTGCTGGGCGAAGAGGGGGCGGAGTCGGTGGGTGAGCCGCAGACGCCGGAGCTGGCCGACCTGCCGGCGCGCATGGAGGGGCTGGCCTGGCATGTGGCGGCGGTGGAAGATACGCTGCCGCTGCTGGATGAGGAAGATCTGCAGTTTTTGGAGCTGCGCTACTTTCAGCTGGAGCCCATGCCGGTATGGCAGATCACCGAGCAGATGTATATCAGCCGCAGTGAGCTGTACCGCCGTCGTGAGCGCTTGGTGCGGATGTTCGCCCGCCGCTTCGGCTACGAGATATGAAACTATCGCGGGACGCCGGGCAGCGTAAAAGCTGCTATGCTGTAACTGCCGGGACAGAGCATAAGCAAAGGAGGTGGTAGCAATGACCGGCTCTAAAGCAAACCGCCGCCGCGAGCTGTTTTTGCAGGCGATGGCGGCGGGGGCGGAACTGGAGGCTGCGGCGGCTGCGGCTGATTACAGCCCGGCCTATGCGCGCCGCATCTGGCAGCAAAGCCGGGAGAAGATGGCAGCAGCTATGCCCGCTGCGGTGGCGGAAGAGCCCGTGGCGGCGCAGGCGGTGGCCGGCAGGGAAGAGGTCTTGAGCTTTTTGACCGATCTGCTGCGTGCCACGGCAGCCGGCGGCGAGGCCGGGGTGAAGGAACGGCTGAAGGCTGCCGAGCTGCTGGGCAAGGGCAACGGCGCCTTCCAGCCGCAGGGCGGCGATAATCACCTGCATATTGAAATAGAAGTAGTGGAATGAGGAGGTAATAATGGAGCTTGTAAAGGAAAAGGCTGATACCTATCAGCTGATGCAGCTGGCACAGGAGATCGACGAGCAGTACCGCCTGGGCCGCGAACAGCTGCAGCGCAGCGGTCTGCTGCGTGCCTGGCGCGAGGCAGAGGAGATGCGCAGCGGCCGCCAGTGGGCGCCTGCCACCGGTCGTACCCGCCATCTGCCGCGCCCGGTGTTCAATATCGTCGATCTGATCATCAATCACAAAACGGCGCAGCTGCTCAGCGATGACCTGCGCCTGACTTACACCGCCGCGGTGGACGATGCGCCCACCCGCAATGCGGCGCTGGTCTGCAGCGAGCAGGCGGAGGTGGTGTGGCAGAACACGGAGCTGGCCCGCCTGACCGAGCAGGTGGTGGAAAATGCCGCTACTTTCGGCTGCGGCATCTGGCACTTCTTCTGGGATCTGCATAGCGGTGCGGAAGCGCGCTACGGCGGCGGCATCGGCGGCGAATCGCTCGATCCTGCCGATTGCATCTTCGGCAATCCGCAGCAGACCGACGTGCAGAAGCAGCCCTATATCATCATCTGCGGCAAGGCGCCCTATGGCAGCATCCGCGCCAAAATGCAGCAAAACGGTATTCCGGCTGCGCTGCAGCCTGCCTATGATGAGGACGAGGCGCTGCTGACCCTGCTGACGGTGTACCGCCGCGAGGCCGATGGCTGCATCAGCTATGCGCAGATCACCAACGGCCGCCCGGTCACCCCGTGGACGCCCACTTACCTGCAGCGCTACCCGCTGGAGGTGTTCTGCTGGAAACCGCGCAAGCACAGCATTTACGGTATGGGCGAGGTAGAGGGCATCATCCCCAATCAGAAGGCGCTCAACTTCATCATGGCGATGATGATGCTTTCCGTACAGGATACCGCCTGGCCCAAGATCATCGCCAAGCCGGGGGCGCTGAATCAGCAGCTGACCAATATCCCCGGCGAAGTGGTGGTGGATAATTATACCGGCGGCGAGGGCATCCGCGTGCTGCAGGGCCAGCCGCTGCCGGACAGCGCGCTCACGCTGGTGGATAGCATCTATGATATGACGCGCAATGTCTGCGGCGCCAATCAGGTATCTACCGGTGAGCTGTGGCAGGCCAACCTAAGCGGCACCGCCATTGTAGCGCTGCAGAAGGCGGCCTCGATGCCCATCGATCAGGTGCGCCGCCGTCTGTACCGCTCGCTGGTCAATATCGGCCGCATCTGGGAAGATTTCTTCAAGAACAAGTACCTGCTGGCCCGCCCGCGCAAGAGCGGCGGCAGCTTCATCGGCGCGGAGCTGGCTGATGCTGCGCTTTCCGTCAGCGTGGATGTGAGCGGCGGCAGCGACTATGCTCAGGCGCTGATGATGACCAATATCGAAAACTTCCTCAAGGCCGGATATATCAGCTTTGAAGAAGCGCTGGAATTTATGCCCGATGCCGCCGTGCCCTTCAAGGGTGAGCTGCTGCGCCGCATCCGTGCCGCCAAAACGGCGGAAGCCTGATGAGCGGGGCAGCGATGAAGCTGCAAGTGAGCCGCAAGCAATGGCAGTTTATCAGCAGCGATTGCGAGGAGGTCTTCTTCGGCGGGGCGGCGGGCGGCGGCAAGAGCTATGCTATCGCCATAGATGCGCTGCTCTATGCGCTGGACTACCCCGGTTCGCGGCAGATAGTGCTGCGCCGCACGCTGGCCGAGCTGAAGCGCTCGCTGGTGCTGACCGCGCTGAAGCTGTATCCGCAGGGCGCGGCGGAGTACCTATCCAGCCAGTATCTGTGGTGTTTTGCCAACGGCTCGCTGCTGGAATTCGGCTATTGCGATAATGAGGCCGATGTGGCCAAGTATCAATCTGCCGAATATGACCGCATCTTCTTCGATGAGCTTACGCACTTTACCGCCTATCAGTATTTGTGCATGATGTCCCGCCTGCGGGGCGCCAATGACTTCCCCAAGCAGATCAAAAGTGCCGGCAACCCCGGTGGGGTAGGGCATGCCTGGGTGAAGGAGCGCTTTGTCCAGCCGCAGACGGGCAGCGAGCCGATCGTTTATCCGGCCGGCCGCCGCCTCTATATTCCGGCGCGTATCTACGATAATCAGTTTCTGCTGCAGGCCGACCCGCATTATGCGGCGCGTCTGCAGGAGCTGCCGGAATGGGAGCGCCGCGCCTTTTTGGAGGGAGACTGGGATATTTTTGCCGGGCAGTTTTTCCCCGAGTTCCGCATCGATAAGCACGGTATGCAGCCCTTCGTTATACCGCCCGACTGGCATCGCTTCGTTTCGATGGACTGGGGCTACAATGACCCCTGCGCGGTGCTGTGGCATGCGGTATGCGACGGCCACGTCTACACCTACCGCGAGCTGTACTGCCGCGAAAAGACCGCCGGGGAGGTGGCCGCGGAGATCAGGCGGCTCTCGGCGGGAGAGGAGATAGCCTACTATGTGGCATCGCCGGATATGTGGCAAAAGCGCGGTGCAGACAGCATCTACGGCGAAAATATCGCCGATTCCTTCGCCGCGCAGGGCATACACCTGACCAAGGCGGACAACTCCCGCATCGTCGGCTGGCAGCGGGTGCGCGAGTATTTGCGCGAGGCGCCGGACGGCACTCCCTACTGGCGCTTTTTCCCCGCCGCCTGTCCCAATCTGGCGCGGACGCTGCCGCAGCTGGTATTCGACCCGCAGCATACGGAAGATGCGGCGCAGGGCGAGGACCATGCGCCGGAGAGCCTGCGCTATGGGCTGATGTCGCGCCCGCAGCGGCTGGATATGCAGCCCGTACGCCAAAAGACGCAGCTGCAGCGGCTCTTTTCCGCACCGGAGGAGGCGGATGGGCCGATGCTGTGGTGATAGTTTAACTACATACGAAAAGGAGAACAGATATGGAAATGTTGTTACTGGCGCTCATTTCGGCAGCTATCGGCACGGAAGCGGTGCTGATGCTGGTGATGGCAGGTGCGCTGCTGCGTAAGCCTGCCGCAGAAGCCGCGCCGCAGGTGCAGGAATTGCAGCTGCCGCCGCTTTCCGATCAGCTGCTGCAGGAATGGCTGTACGGCAATGAGGAGGATAAAAAATGACTGAAAGTTTGGCTGCAAATGGGGAAGAACTCGCCACCTTCCATGGGGCTGCTAATGATGAGGCTCTCGCCCAGCCTTCGGCAGAAGTTGCTGCCGACCCCGGCGCCATGCCCGAACTGAACCTGACGCAGAAAATGGCGCGACGCATCAAAGAAGAACGGCAGAAGGCGGCCGAGCAGGCTCTGGTAGAGCTGTTTGGCTCGGTGGAAGCGGCGGAAGCCTACCGCCGCGGCCTGACGGAAAACGCCGCTGCCGCAGCCGAAGAGGCAGCCGGAGAAGCTGAGCCCGCCGGGGCGGCGGAAGCGCAGCTGCAGGCCTGGCAGCAGGAGCTGGCGCTGGCATTGGCGCCGGTGAGCGGCGAGTATTACCGCCGCTGGCAGGGCGAGGTGGCGGAACTGGCCGCCCGCGCCCACACCGATAATGCCACCGCCTTTACCCTGCTGTTGCGTGAAAGATTGCCGGTCATCGTGGCGGAAGTGCGGGCAGACGCGGAACAAGGCGCGCTGGCCCGCCTGCGCCGCAGTGCGGCGTCTCCCGGCTCGCTGGCATCGGCGGCCGCTGTGGAAGACAGCTGGCAAACTTTGAGCGATGCCCAGTTTTCTGCTTTGGTAGCAAGGGTGCGTAGGGGTGAAGTCAACAAACAGACTTAAAAGGAGATGCACATGACTACCAATACTCAGACTTATAACGATGTGAACCAGAATCAGCTCTCTACCGAGGCCGGTGAGTTTTATCAGCGCGCGATGCTGCAGACCCTGAAGGATAAGGTCTGCTTCCTG
Source organism: Bacillota bacterium (assembly GCA_017531315.1). GTDB lineage: Bacteria > Bacillota > Dehalobacteriia > UBA4068 > UBA4068 > RGIG6518. The sequence goes on along the minus strand of JAFXLH010000176.1, from coordinate 5,717 downwards.
CCCTACGGCAAGGCTGCGATGATCCCGCGTAATGCCGGCGCCACCACCAGCTGGCGCGTGCTGACCCTGCCGGGTCTTGCCACCACCGCCATTACCGAGGGCACTACCCCGGACGGCGTGGACTTAAGTATCAGCAAGGTCTCTGCTACCGTATCCCAGTACGGCGCCTGGACCAAGCTCTCTGATTATATCGACCTGGTGGGCCTCGATCCGCTGCTTACCGACGTCGCCCAGATGTTCGGTGAACACGCCGCCCTCTCTATCGATAAGATCATCGCCACCGTGCTTTCCGGCACTACCAACACCATGATGGCCGGCGGCAAGGCCAATAAGGCCGCCCTCACCGCCGAAGATACCCTCACCGCCGCCGATATTATTGCCGCCCGCAACAAGCTGGTCAGCAATAATGTACCGATGCTGCGCCTGCCCAACGGCTCTATGGGTTATGTGGCTTTCACCCATCCCAACTGCATCAAGGCGCTGATGTCTGAGGCAAACGGCCCCTGGGCTGCCTTCAACGGCGGCACCGAAGGCGGTCTGGCTGCCTTCCAGAAGGGTGAGATCGGCCAGATGTACGGCATCCACTTCGTCGAGACTACCACTTTAGGCGGTTTCACCGATGGCGGCAGCGGCGGTCTTGCCGGCAAAAATACCGTCATCATTGGCGCCGATGCCTTTGGTATCCCGGATATTGAAGGCAGCTCCAAGCCGGAAATCCTCGTCTTTGGCGAAGGCAATACCGAAAATCCGATGGCTCTGTACAAGACCGTCGCCTGGAAGGCCTGCTTTGCTGCCGCTATTTTGGACGAAAAGAAAGTTCTGCTGCTGCAGAGCATCGACTGATCTCGTGGGGTAAGCGCGGCAGCGATGCCAATTCTATAAGTTGAAATGAGGGGCAGGACGGGAACAGCTGAGCCGGGCCGGTTAGGCCAAAAGAGTATATGGGCTGAACCGTCCTGCCCGTTTATTCGCCCAAGGAGGGTTTTATGAGTGCGAAAAAAGTAGAACAGATCAGCAAATGGGGAGAACAGTTCCGCGGCGAAGAATTGGTGCCGCTGTTTATCCCCAAGGATGTGCTGAACCCGAAAAAGATGCAGTGGCTTTCGATCAACGGTCAGGAGATCTGGCTGGCGGTGGGCGAGCCGCTGACCGTGCCGCGTTCCGTGGCGGAACAGTGGACGCGCGCTCTGGAAGCGCGTCAGGCGGCACAGCAGATGATGAGTGAGATCGTAGAGATCGGAGGTGCGGTATGAACGATGCCTACAAAAGCAGCCTGACGCTGGGCGAAAGCAAGAAGCTGATGCTCAAGTACATCGATGAATACAGCATCGGTGGCGCCGTGGTCTCGGATGCGGATAATCAGGACTATCTGCTGCGCCACAATGCGCTGGCTGATGCAGCGCAGCTGCAGCTGGCCCGCCTCTTCCCGCTGACCCGTCTCCACATCATCAACTGCCGCCCCTTATCCGAGCAGCTGGCGGCCGGCGGTATCGGCAGAAGCTATGTCTACCCGGGAAAAAGCTGGCAGCTGCTGGCCGATGCGGCAGGCGCCTACTATGCCGAGCTTTCCGGCAGCGGTACGTTCCGCGTGGAGGCGCTGCTGGGCGGCAGCTGGCAGCTGCTGGAAGAGCAGGTGCTTGGCGCGGTCTGCGGCAAGGTGCTGGCCGCGGATATCAGCGCCCCCGGTGCGTCGGCGGTGCGCCTGGTGGTGGATGCCGCCACGCCGCTGCTGGTGCAGAATGCGGCGCTCTACAAGTATCGCTATGCCGCCGACGGCGTGCCGCCCTGCCGCTCCTATGTGGAGTATCGGATGCCGGCCGACTTTATGCGTCTGCATAAGCTGGAGGTGGAAGGCGATGGCTGGCGCGGGCGCGAGGGGCTGTTTACCTGGCAGGATCCGCGCACGCTGATCTTGCCCGGCGATATCGACGCGCAGCTGAAGCTGCATTATCACGCCTACCCGCCCAAGATCGGCGATGATACTGCGGATAGCTACGAGATACCGCAGCGACCGGAAGTGGCGCGCCTGATCCCGCTCAAAGTAGCGCAGCTGGTGATACCCACCGAGCGTGCGGCGCTGGCCGAGCGGCTGGGGCAGCAGTTCGATGCGGAAGTGGCGCAGCTGCAGCAGCTGGAGCGCAGTCAGGAATTTGCCTCTGTGCAGGCTGTGTACCGAATGTGAGGTGGCGGAATGAAAGTAGATATGCTCAAATCTCCGCTCGAGCCGGAGCTGCGCAGCTGGCAGATCGAGGGCTTCGGCGGGCTGGACCTGCGCCCGCAGCGCCAGAGCATCGAAGACGGCCGCTCGCCGCATCTGGACAATCTGGTCATCGATGCGCACGGCGGCCTGCGTAAGCGCTGCGGCTGGCAGAAGCTGTTTGCGCCGGTGGGCGATCAGCCGGTGGTGCTGATGCGCTGGTTTGATGCGGTGCAGGGGCTGGTATTTGCCAGCGGCAGCAAGATCTATTATTGGCGCGAGGGGATGGCGCCGGTATTCGTGGGCGATGTGGAGCATCCGCCGACGGACAGCTTCGTGGCGGCCGGCTGCCTGTGGCTGCTGACCGGCTACAACTACTGGCGCTATGACGGCAACGCCCTGCAGCCGGCGCGGGATCACGCCTACGTGCCGCTGATGTACAGCTCTTTGGCTGCGGATGCCTCGCAGGCGGTGTACGAAGAAAAGTACAATATGCTCTCTGAGCGCATCCGTGTCAGCTATGTTACCGATGGCAGCACTACCCGCTTCTTCTTCCCCAAAAACTATACTTATACCGCTGTGGAAAGCATCAAGCTGGACGATGTGGTGCTGGAGGCTTCGGAATACGTTTATTATGCCGGTTACCGCTATGTCGACCTGATCAATGCTCCGGAAAGCGGCAAAAACCGTCTGGAAATGTGCCTGCATTTGGCCAGCGCCTATACTGCTCCGCGTGTGGGCTGCATCGAAGCCTGCCGGTTTGCCGGAGTTTTTGGCGATGGTGCGGATAGCTGCGTTTTTCTCGGCGGTGCTTCCGGCAGGCCGGCCGGCGACTGGCGGGCCCGTGTGCAGGACCCGACCTACTTCCCGGAAAATGCCTATACCCAGATCGGCTGGGATGATGATGCGCTGCGCGGCTATTCGCTGCAGTATGACACGATGATACTGCATAAGGCCAAGACTACCTGGTACCGCAGTCTGGATGGCGACGGCTTCTCGGTGAAGCCGATGAACGATCAGGTGGGCTGCCTGGCACGCGGCAGTATTCAGGTGGTGGAAAATACGCCCGTTACGCTGGACCGCCAGGGGCTGTTCCGCTTGAGCGGCGGCCGCGTGCGTGATGAGCGCAATATGGAGCTCTTTTCTGCCTGCATCAACGAGGCGCTGCTGCGGCGCGCCGACCTGAGCCGGGCCATCTCTTTTGACTATAACGGCTGCTACGGACTGGCGCTGGGCGATGAGGTATTCGTCTACGATCAGCAGCTGCAGGAATGGCTGCATTGGAGCGGTGTACCGGCGGCCTGCTTCCTCGTCCACGATGGCCGCCTCTATTTCGGCCATGCGGAAAGCGGCTGTCTGTGCCGCTTCTCCCTGCCGCAGGAAGACGGCTGCGGCAATGATGACGGTGCGCCCATCTGCGCCGTCTGGCAGAGCAAGCCCACGGCGCTGGGCTTCCCCGATGCCTACAAGCTGCTGCGCCGCTTATCGCTGCAGCTGGGCGAGGGGAGCAAGGTACGCATCTGCTACCGCACTGAGCGTGGCGGCGGGGCGGATTCCGCAGCCTGCCGCTGGCACAGCTTCTCTTTTGCCGGGCTGGATTTTGCCGATTTTTCGTTCATCCTCAGCGATATGGCGCAGACCTTCGTGCGCAAGACGGCTGCCCGCCGCTTTTTGCTGCTGCAGCTGCAGCTGGAGAATGACGCGGCAGATCAGAATATGGAGATCGGCCGCTTATCGCTGCATTATCAGCTGGACAAGCCGAAAGTAAGATGAGTAGACAGGAGGTATGATATGGAAGAAATTAATTGCCGCGAACAGGCCGCCGCGCTGGAACAGGCGGTGCAGCATCTGGATATGCAGCCGCCGCAGCAGCTGATCGGCGAGGTGCTGTTTGGCCATAGTCTGGCGCCGCAGCAGCTGCAAAAGCTCAGCGAGGCTCAGGCTGCTTTGGCCGAGCTGGCCAATCCGGGCGGAAAGGAGGATGCCGATGTCCCTTACTGATCATAAGCTGCCGCAGGTAAATACCACGATCCAGGATCTGCCCGATCAGCCGGGCGATGCCCTGACGGCGCAGCAGCTGAAAGAGCGCTTCGACCACTTCCCGGAATTGCTGCGCCAGAAGCTCAATGCGCTGATCGACGAGCTGGCGCTGGGCTACCCGGATGCACAGCAGATGCAGCAGCTGACCGCCGCTCTGGACGGCTATGTGCGCCATACGCTGACTCCGGCCGGGGAGTATCAGGCCGGGCATGTACGCATCGATAACCGCAGTATCGTGCTGGATGAGCAGGGGAGACTCTGTGCCGCCGGCAGCGACCTGCCGGTAGCCGACCGCGAGCAGGCGCTGCTCGGCAGCGATAATGCCACGCTGATGACGCCGCTGCGGGTACGCCAGGCGCTGCAGGAATTTGCAGCCGCCGCCCCGCCGCAGCTGGAGCAGAAGGGGGCGGAGGCTGTGAGCGTAACGGCACTGGCACTGCGCCCGGCTGATAGTCTGCTGGCGCGTGCCGCGCAGGATGACGGCGGTTGCTGCCTGCAGCTGCTGCTTGAAAATGATGGTGAAAAGGTGCTGCTGTCCAGACTTCAGCTGCCTGCCGCCGTCAAGCAGCTCAGCTGGAACAGCGACGGTACGGCGCTGGGCTTTATCATGCGTAATGCGGAGACGGGGCGCGATGAGGCGCATTTTGTGGCGGTATCCGGCAGAACGCTTAAGGGTATCAGCAAAGAATCTACGGTTTGCCCCGCCATCACCGCCCTGCAGCCGCTGCCGGATGGCCGCTTCGCCGCCACTACCGCTGCGGGGCAGCTCTATCTCTACAGCCTGAGCGGCGGCAGCTTCTCCGCGCTCAGCGGTCCCATCACCCTGCCGCAGGCGGCTTTGGCGCAGCATATGCTGGTCACCGCAGATGGCCGCCTGCTGGTGGCGGACGGCGCGCAGCTGCATCTGTATCAGCTCAGCGACAGCAGCTGCACGCATCTGGCATCCTGTGCGCTGGCGGATGAGGTGGCGGCGCTGGCCTTGCATGACAGCAGCCTCGCCGTGGCCTATCGCGGCGCCGCGCCTGCTTTGCAGACGGTGAGGGTGACCGCATCCGGTCTGGTGCCGGGGCTGGCGCAGGCTGCGGCTTCGCCCTTTGCCGTACTGGCCTGGGATGCAGAAGGGGCATATCTGCTGGCCGCAGCTGCCGCAGAACCGCTGGCGATGCTCTATGGCTGGAACGGCTACCAGCTGCAGCTTACGGGCGAATACCGCGCTGCTGCGCCGCTGCAGACGCTTATGTTCAACGGCGCATATATTTTGCTGGGCGGCGACGGCATATTCACGCTGCTGCAGTTGACGGAGCAGCCGCAGCAGCGCTATGCACAGCTGATGCTGCGCGACTTCACGGCGCTGGCGCAGGGCTTCTACCTGCTGCCCGCTGCCGGCTGCAAGGTGTATTTGGGCGGCGAGCGCGTAGAGGGCGAATACTGCCTGCTCTGGGGCGATAGCAGCACCTTTACGCTGGATGCCGGCAGCCAT
>JAFXLH010000175.1 GCA_017531315.1 Bacillota bacterium | reverse complement strand
GCAGCCTGCCCTACGGCGCTCAGCGCAGACTGGAGATCATCCGTGCGCTGGCCACTAACCCCAAGCTGCTGCTGCTGGACGAACCCGCCGCCGGCATGAACCCTTCGGAAACGGCGGAGTTGATGTTCAATATCGGCAAGATCCGCGATACTTTCCAGATCGCCATTATGCTGATCGAACACGACATGAACCTGGTCATGGGCATCTGCGAGGGCATTGCCGTACTGAACTACGGCAAGATCATTGCCAAAGGCACCCCCAGCGAGATCCAGTCCAACCCGGCGGTTATCGAAGCCTACCTGGGCAAAAAGAAGGAGGGCTGATCAATGGCCTTACTGGAAGTTAAAGATATCAACGTCTACTATGGCAGCATCCATGCCGTAAAGGGCGTCAGCTTTGAAGTACATGAGGGCGAGATCATCACCCTGATCGGCGCCAACGGTGCCGGTAAAACCACCATTCTGCACACCGTCTCCGGCCTGCTGAAGAGCACCACCGGCTCTATTTCCTTCATGGGCAGCGATATCGGCCATGTGCCGGCGCACAAGATCGTCGCCCGCGGTCTGGCCCATGTACCGGAAGGCCGCCATTGCTTCCTGCAGATGAGCGTAGAAGAAAACCTGCAGATGGGCGCCTACACCCAGCCCAGCTCCGGCATCGCCGAAGACCTGGAAGTCGTCTTCGACCGCTTCCCGCGTCTTAAGGAGCGCCGCCGTCAGGTCGCCGGCACTCTTTCCGGCGGCGAACAGCAGATGCTGGCGATCGGCCGCGCCATGATGAGCCATCCCAAGCTGCTGATGCTGGATGAGCCCTCCATGGGCTTAGCTCCGCTGCTGGTAGAAGAGATCTTCGATATCATCACCACCCTGAACAAAGCCGGCACTACCATCCTGCTGGTAGAACAGAATGCGCAGATGGCCCTGTCCATCGCCAACCGCGGCTATGTACTGGAAACCGGCCAGGTCGTCCAGACCGCAGATGCCAAGCAGCTGCTCAATGACGACTCCGTCCGCAAAGCCTATCTGGGTGGCTGATACTTTTCAAGCTACAGAAAAACTAAATGCCTATGGAGCTATCCATAGGCATTTTTGCGGCAAAATCCGCAAGAGGTGCGCGTGATTCAATCTTTCAAGCAAAAAATCGACTGGCGGATGCTGCCGCTGATCTGGACGCTGGCCTGGCCGACGATGCTGGAGCAGCTGATGCAGACTGCCGTGCAATATATCGACCTGGCTATGGTCGGCTCGCTGGGCACGCAGGCCACCGCCGCCGTCGGCTCCACCACCACCATCAACTGGCTGCTTGGCAGCAGTCTTTCGGCCTTGAGCATCGGCTTCCTCGCCTATATCTCGCAGGCCATCGGCGCGGAAGACTGGGGCAGAGCCCGCCGCGCTGTGGGGCAATCGGTGCTGATGGTGCTGTTGGCCGGCTCGCTGTTCACGGTGCTGACGCTCTCGCTGGCGCGCTTCGTGCCTACCTGGATGCAGGTGGATGAGCCGATCCGTCCGCTGGCCTCCCGCTACTTCTTCGTGCTCTATACGCCGATGCTGCTGCGTACGGCCAGCATCATTTTCGGCACGGTACTGCGTGCGGCAGGGGATACCAAAACGCCGATGCGCGTGGGTGTGCTGGTCAATGGCGTCAATGTGCTGCTCAACTTCCTGCTCATTTATCCTACCCGCACGCTCACGGTGTTCGGCTATTCCTTCACCATGTACGGGGCAGGGCAGGGGGTAGTGGGTGCGGCTATCGCCAGCGCCGTGGCCTTTGCCATCGGCGGCGTCTGCATCACGGTGGCGCTGTACCGCCATCCGCATATCTCCTTCCGCGGGGTCAGTATCCGCCCCGACCGCTATGTGCTGGCTCCCTGCCTGCAGGTGGCGCTGCCCAATATGCTGCAGCGCTTCGGCACTTCGCTGGGCTATGTGGCCTTCGCTGCGATGATCAATTCGCTGGGCGATGTGGCCACCGCCGCCCACACTATCGCCAATACGGTAGAATCGCTGTTCTACATCCCCGCCTACGGTATGCAGACTGCCGCGGCCACGCTGGCCGGCAATGCCTTGGGTGCGCGTGATAAGCAGCGCCTGCAGGATATGTCGGTGATGATGCTGCTGATCGAAGTGGCGCTGATGCTGGTATCCGGCGCGGCTCTCTTTGCCGTTGCGCCGCTGATGATGCGTATTTTCTCCAAGAGCATGGAGGTCATCGCCCTCGGTGCGGTGGTGCTGCGTATGGTCGCCGTCTCCGAGCCGTTCTACGGCGTATCCATCATCATCGAAGGCATGCTGCTGGGCATGGGCAATACCAAAACGCCCTTCGTCTACAATATCATCGGTATGTGGGGCGTGCGAAATGTGGGCACGCTGCTCTGCACCCAGATCTGGGGCATGGGCCTGGTATCCGCCTGGGCCTGCATGATCCTGCATAACCTGCTGCTGTTCGTACTGTTCAGCATATATTACAAGCGCGGCAAGTGGAATCCTTTAAATCACCCTGTCTCATGATGGTTCCGGGCGCTTTTTCCCGCTGGCTGCGTTATCGGCCCTTGAAATAGTCCCGCTATGTCTGCGGGCCTGCTGCCTTGCCAGCAGAAAAAATCGCCTCGGAAGAGGTAATAGCCGAATAAACAAAAAAGCCTGCTCATCCGAGCAGGCTTTTCTTATTACCTTACAGCATATCGCGCTTTTTCAGCGCCAGTACCGCGCCGCCGCAGATCAGGGCAGAGACGGCCACGATGATCAGGAAGGCCAGCGGATTACCGGCCAGCGGGATGCCCACGTTCATGCCCCAGAAGCCGGAGATCAGCATCGGCACCGTGAGGATAATGGTCACGGAAGTGAGGAATTTCATCGCTTCCGAGAGGTTGTTGGAAGTAAGAGCGGCGAAGGCACTCATGGTATTGCCGGTGATGGTGGTGTAGTTATCCGCCATCTCGATCGCCTGAGTGTTTTCGATGACGACGTCTTCCAGGATGTCCTCATCTTCTTCATACATCTTTACCGTTTTGCCGCGCATCAGCCGGTTCATTACCTTGGCATTGTAGCGCAGAGAGGTGGAAAAGTAGACCAAGCTCTTCTGCAGGCTGAGCAGGTTCACCAGCTCCGTATTCTTGGTGCTGTGATGCATTTCCTTGTCCAATTCTTCGGTGCGGCGGCTGATATCGCGCAGATAACGCAGGAAGAGATTGGTTTTGCGCTGCAAAATGTTAAAGATGAAACGCGTCTTTTTGAAGGTGGCCATGCCCTTTACGCGGGTATTGCGCAGCTCTTCAAACAGCTGCAGATCGCGCAGAGAGGCGGTGACCAGATAGTCGTCGTTCAGTACGATGCCCAGCGGCACCGTGTCGTAGATGACCTCTTCATTGGTGATGATCGGCGCGTGGATAATGATCATTACCTGTTCTTCCTCTTCCGTTTCCACACGCGGGATCTCTTCATCATCCAGCGGATACTTGAGGAAGTCATAATCAAGGCCGGTGGCTTCCGTCACCTGCAGGATCTCGTTTTCCGTGGGATTGATCAGGTTGATCCAGCAGCCCTTTTCGATCTGATCCAGCGTTACGAGAGCATCATCTACGGTTTTGTAGATCGCAAGCATATTACGCCTCCTTTCCGGGAAGCGTCAGCTAAACATGACAGCTATGGCGCTCCCGTAGGTTTTTAAGTTGTTGCGCAAGTGATAATCACCGGCAGGGGAACCGTCCATACTGTCATCTCCTTTACCATAGTATTGGCGGATTTTGGGCAAAACTCCGCACTTCTACAACATTATATACAAATTGCAAGCAAAAGGCAACCGCAAATTTGCTTAATTTGCCCACTTTGCGGCACATTTGTCCATAAATCAAGCCCCGGTATCTCCGGGGCTTGTCGCTCATAGCTGCTTATCCAGTTGGTAGTAGTTGAGTGCCCAGCTGATATAGCCGATTTGCGGGTAATAGCTGATATTACGCGCCACCACGCCCTCGGTGGTGATCAGCTCCATTTCCAGCGCGCTCTCCGCCAGCTCGATGCTGAAGGTCTGCCGCGCCTCTTCCGTATCCAGCGGGCCAAAGATCAGCTGCTGGAAGCTGTCATTGCCCATCGATATGCTATCTTGCAGCACCTCGTAGATATACGCTATATCCGCCGCCTCCGTATAGCCCCGGCTGCCGATGCGTACCTCCGCGATATCCGCCGCCTCGTCGATGCCGTAGACGGCCAGCATCTCGCTCATTTCCTGATGCGTGTTGCTGTCGAAGGGGATGAAGTTGCAAAACAGCGCATAGCTGTACACGCCGCCGCGCTCGGCTATCATCACCGCCCGCTGCGCCCGCAGCTCGCCGTCCGTATCGGTGCGGATGTGCTCGTAGGGCTGATAGAGGTAGAGCTGCGTCTCTTCCTGCGTGCCGTGTGTGGCGTTCGGCCAGCCCAGCGCCTGCCCCACCATATCCGGCGTGATCTGCTGCGGCAGAGCGAAGTCGCGCAGCGTCCGGCTGTCGGTGGTAGGTACTACCTCGTAATATGTGCCGTTGTACTCGAAGATGTCGAGCGGCAGCTTTTCGTCCTGCCACCAGCCAACACCGCCCTTGGGAGCGAGAATATCGCCGATCGTGGGCACGAGTATCATCAGCAGCAAACAGGCCGCCAGAAGCGCTGCTTTTGCCGCAAAATGCCGCTTGGGACGGCGGTGTGCATCTGCCGGCCAGCGCTCGTCGATGCCGCCCAGTGCCTCATAGATAAGTTCTGCCTGCCTCATATATAGCCTCCTTCCTGCAAATACAGGCGCAGCTGCCCGCGCAGCCGATGCAGCAGGGTGCTGACCGCGCCCGCCGTCATGCCGAAGCGGGCCGCTATCTCCGCCACGCTTTCCGTATACCAGTAGCGGCAGAGGAAGATGCGCCGCTTCTCTGCGGGCAGCGCCGCCACGAAGCTGTTCAGCGCCTGCGTCAGCTCCTGCAATTCCAGTTTTGCTGCCACATCCTCGCCGCCCGGCACACATTCGGCCAGCTCTTCCAGCACCGCCGCCAGCTGCCCGCCGCCGCGCTTATCGGCCTGCTGCGCCTTGCAGCGGTTGAAGCTGATATTGCGGGTGATGCGCCCCAAGAAGGCGCGCAGTATCTGCGGCCGCTGCGGCGGTATGGCCTGCCAGGCCTGCCACCAGGTATCGTTTACCGCCTCGCGCACATCTTCCGTATCACCGAGGATATTGTGGGCGATGGCGCGGCAATAGGCGCCGTATTTGGCTTCGCTTTCGCCGATGGCCCGCTGGTCGCGCTGCCAGTACAGTTCGATTATCCGTGCATCATCCATGCTGCCGCCTCCTTTCACCCCTAATGACAACATTTTGCCGCAAATATTACACATTTGCCAGCAAAAATTACGCGGGCAGTTTTTTGCCGCGCCGCGGGGCAGAGATTTTGCTATTTTGCAGGTATTTTGCATAATATGTAGTATTTTTATATGGTTTAAGAATTTCCGCGCCGCAAGGCATCACATATTTAAGGAGGAAACTTCATGAAAAAGACTGCTGTGGTTATCTTGGCTGCCGGTAAAGGGCAGCGGATGCGTAGCCAGCTGCCGAAAGTGCTGCATCAGCTGAACGGCCGCCCGATGCTGGGCTATGTAGCCGCCGCTGCCGAAGCCGCCGGTGTCAGCCAGACTCTGGTGGTGGTAGGCCATGGCTGCGAACAGGTGGAAGCCGCCTTCCCGCAGTTCAACTTTGCTCTGCAGCAGCCGCAGCTGGGCACCGGCCACGCCCTGCAGTGTGCCATGCCGCAGGTAGCTGCCGATTGTGAAAATGTGCTGGTCGTCTGCGGTGATACTCCGCTGCTGACCGCCGAGACGCTCTCGGCGCTGATGCATAGCTTCGAGCAGACCGGCTCCACCGCCACCGTGCTTTCCGCCCGCGTGCCCAATCCCTACGGCTACGGCCGCATCGTGCGTAACCTGAACGGCGAAGTGCGCGCCATCGTGGAAGAGCGCGATGCCAGCGAAGAAGAAAAGCGCATCTGCGAGATCAATACCGGCGCCTATTGCTTCGAAGCCGTTTCGCTGCGTGAGGCGCTGCAGCAGCTGACCACCGATAATGCACAGGGCGAATACTACCTCACCGACGTGATCGGTATCCTCGCCGCCCTTGGCAAGACCGTTACCAGCTATCTGTGCGCCGATGCCGCCGAGACCGCCGGCGTCAACGACCGTGTGCAGCTGGCTGATGCCGCTGCCGAGCTGCGCCGCCGCTAAAACCGCGCGCTGATGCTTTCCGGCGTTACTATCATCGATCCGGATGATACTTATATCGAAGATACCGTCACCGTCGGTCAGGATACGATCATCGAGCCGCAGACCTATCTGCGCGGCAATACCGTCATCGGCGCCAATTGCCACATCGGCCCCTTTGCCGAGATCGAAAATTCCAGCCTGGCTGATGGCTGCCGCGCTCAGCGCTGCCTGATCATCGAAAGCGAAGCTGCGGAAAACTGCAATATCGGCCCGTTTGCCTATCTGCGTCCCGGCACCAAGCTGGCGCGCAAAGTCAAAGCCGGTCACTTCGTCGAGATCAAGAAGAGCGAAGTGGGCGAAGGCAGCAAAGTGCCGCATCTTTCTTATATCGGCGATACCACCATCGGCCGCGATGTCAATATCGGCTGCGGCACCATCACCTGCAATTATGACGGCAAGAAGAAACATCGCACCGTCATCGCCGACCGCGCCTTCATCGGCTCCAATACCAATCTGGTCGCCCCGGTCAGCGTAGGGGAGGGCGCGCTGGTCGCCGCCGGCTCCACCATCACCGAGGATGTGCCGGATGGCGCTCTTGGCGTAGCGCGCGGCCGTCAGCGCAATGTGCTTGGCTATATCGCCCGCAAAGCAGAAGAAGCAGCCAAAAAAGCTGCCGAAAATGCTGAAAATAAAGTGGAAAATAAACAGGAATAAATAAAAAGCAAGTCGAAATATGGAAACAGCTCTTTTTATATGTCAAAAAGTGTGGAGGAACTAAAAGTGAGTAAACTGAAAATCTTTTCCTGCAATTCCAACCCCGGCCTCGCCAAAGAGATCGCCGATTATCTTGGCGTACCGATAGGCGTAGCCAATGTCAAGCGCTTTGCCGATGGCGAGATCGCCATTGAGATTGGCGAAAGCGTCCGCGGTGCCGACGTATTCGTCGTACAGCCCACCTGCGGCCCGGTCAATGACCACCTGATGGAACTGCTGATCATGATCGACGCCCTGCGCCGCGCTTCTGCCGACCGCATCACCGCCGTTATCCCGTACTACGGCTATGCCCGTCAGGAACGCAAGACCAAGGCCCGCGATCCGATCTCTGCCAAGCTGGTCGCCAATCTGCTGACCGCCGCCGGCGCTGACCGCGTTATCACCATGGATCTGCATGCCCGCGCCATTCAGGGCTTCTTCGATATCCCCGTAGACCACCTCACCGCAGTTCCGCTGCTTTCCGAATACTACAAAAACCTGCGTCAGGACAACCTGGTCGTCGTATCTCCCGACCTGGGCGGCGTAGCCCGTGCCCGGGATATGGCCGATCGCCTCGGCTGCGATATCGCCATTATCGACTAGCGTCGTCCGCGTGCCAATGTGGCCGAGATCATGCACGTTATCGGCGATGTTACCGATAAGAACGTCATCATGGTCGACGATATGATCGATACCGCCGGTTCCATCACCAAGGGCGCCGAGGTACTGCGCGAACTGGGCGCCGGCGACATCTATGTTTGCTGCACCCACCCCGTATTCTCTCCGCCCGCTACCGAAAGACTGGAAAAATCCTGCATCAAGGAAGTTCTCACCACCAATACCATCCCCTTCAATCCGGAAGTTCAGGGCGAATGCTCCAAGGTCCGCGTGATGTCCGTAGCCTCCCTGCTGGGTGAAGCTATCGTCCGTATCCACGAAAACCTCTCCGTCAGCATCCTCTTCCACAGCTGATAATACTTACAAAAGGGCAGCTACGGCTGCCCTTTTTTTCTTCGAGGTGCTTATGCTCAGCGATCTGTTTATCCGCAGCATCAAACTGAAATACGACCTGCCGGAAGCGAGCTATCTCAACGATTTGCCGGTGATACAGCATCTGCGGCAGCTGGGAGAGCTGCCCTTTTCCCATGCGGTCACCTTTATCGTTGGCGATAACGGCGTGGGCAAATCCACGCTTATCGAAGCCATCGCTGTCAATATCGGCTTCAATGCGGAAGGCGGCGGCCTGCATCACAGCTTCGCCACCGCCCGCACCCATTCGCCGCTGCATGAGAGCCTCGCCGTCATCAAAGGCACGCGGCGGATGCGCGACGGCTTTTTCCTGCGCGCAGAGAGCTTCTACAATGTCGCCACCTATGTAGATATGATCGGCGGGCAGGAGTCCTACGGCAACAGGTCGCTGCACGCGCAGTCGCACGGCGAAAGCTTCCTCACGCTGGTAGAGCATCGCTTCGGCGCAAACGGCCTCTATATCCTCGACGAGCCGGAGGCCGCGCTTTCGCCCTTCGGCCTGCTGCGGCTGATGTGCTATATGCAGCAGCTGGTGCAGCAGGGCTGCCAGTTCATCATCTCCACCCACTCGCCGATGCTGATGGCCTTCCCCGGGGCGCAGGTGCTGCAGCTGAGCGAGCAGGGGATAGAGGCGGTGGGCTACCGCGATACCGAACACTACCAGCTGACGCAGCGCTTTTTGGCCGACCCGCAGCGGATGCTGGCGGAGCTGCTGAAAGAAGAATAATGGCAGAAGAATAACAGATAAGCCGCTCCTCACGGAGCGGCTTTTTCCTCGTAGTCAGTTTGCTCTTCCGCTGCCGCCTCTGCCGGTGATAGGTCCACCGCCTCTGCCTGCGGCGGCGGCTCTGCGGCTTCTGCTGCTTCTACCGCCGGTGCTGCGGGTTCCGCCGCTTCCTCCTGCTCTTCGCGGCGCAGCTTGCCGCCTATGCCGGCGGTCAGCTGACGCATCGCTTCTCCGGCGGCGGTGGCGGCGCTTTCCGCCTTCTCCATCAGCCCGGCCAGCGGGCGGCGCGGCGGCTGTTCCAGCAGCTCTGCTATCGCCTCATCCCGCAGCATCAGCGTGTGCGGCGCTATGGCGATGATATGCCGCCCCTCGCAGCAAAAGTGCTCGCTGAACAGCTTGCCGCCGCTCAGCTCCAGTTTTACTATCGCGCCCGCCGCATCCAGCCAGTATTCTTCCACCTGTCCCAGCGTGCGCCCGCCTTCGGTGAATACGCGTGCGCCGTGCAGCTGCACCTGCCGTCGCAGCAGTTTGTTCCACTCGGCGTTGCTGCCGCTGCGCTCGATGGCGTTCAGCTGCGGCACGGTGATGGCATCTTCGCCAAGGCTCTGGATGGCGGCAAAGGGCAGCAGCCGCTCATCCTTCACATATCTCTTTTTATCGCAGATCAGCGCCGCCGCGCATTTATTTTCTCCATCCAGCAAGATGCCGCGCACGCTGGTCACCGGCATGCCGTCTTTGATGCTTAAGATGGGCATACCCAGCAGCTCGCGGGCGGCATGGATGCGCTTCTCGTCCATAGCTTATCCTCCGCAGAGTTTTTATGCAAATATATGAGCGCCGCGGCACATTTATGCTCTTTTCTCGCTGCGGATTTTATGATAAGATAAATTGATAACTTGCCACCTGGAGGCTAATATGAAGATGATCGTCGGCCTGGGCAACCCCGGCCCCAAATATGAATTGACCCACCATAATGCCGGCTTTTGGGTAATTGACAATATTGCCGAAGAGCTGGGCGTGCGCTGCTCCAAGGCGGAAAAGCAGGCTTTGACCGCGCAGGTGATGTACCGCGGCGAAAAGCTGCTGCTGGTGAAGCCGCAGTCCTATATGAATTTAAGCGGTCACCCGGTGCGCGATCTGATGCACTTCTACAAGATCGACTTTGCCGATCTGCTGGTCATCTACGATGATATGGACTTAGAGCCCGGTGCGCTGCGCCTGCGCCGCAACGGCTCCTGTGGCGGCCATAACGGCATGCGCTCCATCATCGAGCAGCTGGGCACGGATAATATCTGCCGCATCAAGCTGGGCATCGGCCGCAGCAAGGGCGGCGCCATCGACCACGTGCTGGGCCGTATCTCCAAGGCGGAAGAGCAGATATTCTCCGATGCCGTGATCAAGGCAGCCGAAGCGGCGCTGCTCTGGAGCCATGATGGCATTCAGGAAGCGATGAACCGCTACAACATCAAGCCGAAAAAGGAAAAGAAGCCGAAAGAGGATAAGGCGGAAAAGGCAGAGAATAAGCCCGAACAGCCCGCCGCCGAAACGACGGAAAAAGTACAGGAATAAAGTTTGCGGCATCTGCCGTAAAATAAGCATAAAAGCAACTGAATCAAGCAAATGCCCAGCTAAATGGGCATTAAAACGGCGCGGTTTTAAAATCGCGCCTGCTTGTCGCGTATATTTGGATGTAAAAAAGGAGGGTAGACGATGCTGGATATTTGCCGCATTCTGCAGGAAGAAAAGCGCGATCAGGATATTGCCGCCGCTTTTGCCGCGCGCCGCCCGCTGCAGGTGACCGGTGCGCCGCCGCTGCTGCAGGCGCTGCTCATCGCCTCCCTGTTTGCCGAGGGCAAAGAGTCGCTGCTGCTGGTCGCCGCCAACGAAGACGAGGCCGCGCGCCTGCACCGCCAGCTGCAGGCCCTGCTGGGCGACAGCGCCGCCGCCTTCCCGGCGATGGAGCTGCTGCCGTTTGAGGTACATGCCCGCAACTTAGAGCTGGTCAGCGCCCGTGTGCGCGTGCTCTCCCGCCTCGCCAAGGGCGAAAAGCTGCTGGTCACCTGCAGCATTGCCGCGCTGTCCCGCCGCCTCACCCCGCCGGTGGTCTTTGCTGCGCATCAGCTCACGCTGAAGCCCGGCAGCATCATCCAGCCGTCCCAGCTGGCGCTGCGTCTCACCGAGATGGGCTATGCCAATGTGCCGCTTACCGAAGTGCCCGGCGATTTTTCCCGCCGCGGCAGCATTATCGATGTTTACCCCATCGGCGCGGAAAAGCCGCTGCGTATCGACTTTTTCGATGACGAGGTAGATACCATCCGCCGTTTCGACCCGGCCACCCAGCGCTCACTCTCGCCGGAAGCCAAGGCCAGGCTGATGCCCGCGCATGAGCTGCCGCTGGATGCGGAGGCTCGCACCAGAGCCGCAGCCGCGCTGGAAAAAGAGCTGTCCCGCCTGCTGCAGGGCTTAAAGGGCCCGGCCAAAAAGCAGGCTCAGGATGGCTTCACCGCGCTGAAAGAGCAGGTAGAGCAGGGGATATGGGAAAGCAGCATGGAAACGCTGCAATGCCTCTTCTACCCCCAGTCGGAGTCGCTGCTGTCCTATTTCCCGACCGGTTCCCGCGTGGTCTTAAGCGATGCAGAGCTGCTGATGGCCGAGGCCAAGGAGATGTCGCAGGAGCGCACGGAGCGCTATGCCGACCTGCTGGATGCCGGCCGCCTGCTGCCCTCGTTCTATGATAATTTCCGCAGCGACGAGCAGCTGCGTCCTATGCTGGAGGCGCGCTGCCCGCTGCTCATCTCGCAGCTGTTGGCTGGCACCGGCGGCTTTGCGGTAGCAGAAGAATTCCGTCTGCCCGGCCGCGAGCTGCCCGCTTACAGCAGCAGAGAGGGCGATTTTGATGCCGATATGCAGCGCTTTGTCCAAGGGCGCTACCGCATCTTCCTCACCGCCTCCTCCGCGCCGCGCCTCAAGCGCATCGAAGAGCTGCTGCTGGAAGCCGGCGCACCCTCGGCGCGTATCTGCGAGACGGCACTCACGCCCGGCTTCGAGAGTGAACAGCTGCGCCTTGCCGTAATCACGGAAAAGGAACTGTTCGCCGCCGAAGAAAAGAAGAAACGCCGCAAGTTCAAAGGCGGCGAACGCATCGAAAACTTCCTCGACCTCAGGCCCGGCGACTATGTGGTACACGTACATCAGGGCATCGCCCGCTTCCTCGGCGTAGAGCGCATGACGGTGGGCGATATCCAGCGCGATTATCTGATTCTGCAATACGCCGGCGCCGACCGCCTGTTCGTCCCCGTGGACCAGCTGGATCTGATCCAGAAATACGTAGGCGATGACAGCGCCGCGCCCAAGCTGTATAAGCTGGGCGGCAATGAGTGGAACAAGGTCAAGGCCAAGGTGCGCGGCAGCGTGCGCGATATGGCCAAAGAGCTGCTGGCCATCTATGCCGCACGCGAGCAGGTGAAGGGCTTTGCCTATTCGGCAGACAGCATCTGGCAGCAGGAATTTGAGGATGCCTTCCCCTTCGAAGAGACTGACGATCAGCTGCGCGCCATCGAAGAGATCAAGGCCGATATGGAAAGCACCCGCGTGATGGACCGCCTGCTCTGCGGCGACGTGGGCTACGGCAAGACCGAAGTGGCGCTGCGTGCCGCCTTCAAAGCGGTGATGGACGGCAAACAGGTGGCCATCCTCGTGCCCACCACCGTACTGGCGCAGCAGCATTACAGCACCATTTGTGAGCGCTTTGCTCAGTATCCGGTCAAAGCGGCGCAGCTTTCCCGCTTTGTGCAGCCGGGCGAACAGCGCCGCGTACTGCGCGAACTGGCAGCCGGCCGCATCGACGTGGTCGTAGGCACGCATCGCCTGCTCTCCAGAGATGTGCAGTTCAAAGATCTGGGGCTGCTGATCATCGACGAAGAGCAGCGCTTCGGCGTCGCGCATAAAGAGAAGATCAAGCAGCTGCGCCAGAATATCGACGTACTCACCCTTTCTGCCACGCCCATCCCGCGCACCCTGCATATGTCGCTGGTGGGTATGCGCGATATGAGTATGATCAACACCGCGCCGCTGGAACGCCGCCCGGTGCAGACCTATGTGGTAGAAGCCAACCCGCGCCTGCTGCGCGACGCCATCACCCGCGAACTGGATCGCGGCGGGCAGGTCTACATGGTGCACAACCGCGTGCAGGATATCTACCTGCTGCAGGAGCAGCTGGAGGCTCTGGTGCCGCAGGCCCGCATCGGCGTGGGCCACGGGCAAATGGCGGAAAAAGAGCTGGAGCAGGTGATGATGGATTTCGTCAAGGGCGATATCGATGTGCTGCTGTGCACCACCATCATCGAATCCGGCCTCGATATCCCCAATGCCAACACCATGATCGTGGACGAGGCCGACCACTACGGCCTGGCGCAGCTGTATCAGCTGCGTGGTCGCGTGGGCCGCAGCACGCGGCAGGCCTATGCCTACTTCACCTACCGCCACAATCACATCATCAACGAGATGGCACGCAAGCGCCTGCTGGCCATCCGCGATTTCACCGAGCTGGGCGCCGGCTTCAAAATCGCCATGCGCGATCTGGAGCTGCGCTGGGCAGGGAATATCTTGGGCGTAGAGCAGCACGGCCATATCGCCGCTGTCGGCTTCGACCTCTACTGCCGCCTGCTGCAGGAGGAGATCGCGCTGGGCAAGGGCGAGCATATCCGCTCGGTAGACGAGCTGAACCCGCAGCTGGAGCTGCAGGTAAACGCCTTCATCCCCGATGCTTATGTAGAAGATTCGTCGCTGAAGATAGAAGTTTACAAGCGCGTGGCTGCCGCTGCCGAACCGGCGGATATCGACGCCATCGCCGCCGAATTGCAGGATCGCTACGGCGCACCGCCGCTGCCGGTCACGCTGCTGCTGCAGGTGGGCCGCATCAAGTCGCTGGCCCGCAAGGCGCGGGTGGCGCAGCTGCAGCAAAAGGGCGAGGTGCTGGAGATGCGCTTTGCCGCAGACCACAAGCTTAGCGGCGAGGTGCTGCTCTATCTGGCCTCCCGCTGGGGCAAGCGCGTCACCTTCTCGGAAAAGAAGGGCTTTGCGCTGCTGCTGAAAAATGGCGCGGCCTCCGACCAAAGCGGCCGTTTGCAGGTAGCGCTGGAGCTGCTGCAGGATCTGCTCACGCGGCTAAACTGAAATTTTTCTGTCCATGCGGCTTTTTCTATACAAGCCGTAGGGAATGTGCTACAATAATTAGGTTAAACCACAACCAAAGAGAGGTACGATTATGAAAAAGCTTTTGGCAGTTCTGATGCTGATGGTAATGCTGCTGGCCGGCTGCGGCGCGCAGGAAGGCGATGCGGTCATCGGCAGCGTCAACGGTGAAAATATCTATCAGTCCGAATACGATTATTATCTGGGTATGTTCTACAACCAGTATTTTGAAAGCTACTACGATATGTT
Source organism: Bacillota bacterium (assembly GCA_017531315.1). Lineage (GTDB taxonomy): Bacteria > Bacillota > Dehalobacteriia > UBA4068 > UBA4068 > RGIG6518. Next base: position 5,779 of record JAFXLH010000175.1, on the reverse strand, counting down.
CCTGCTCTATTACGGCGTGGATATGCTGAATGAAGAAAGCAGCGCCGACCTGATGAGCGATCTGGAAGAATCTTCCTGACAGATCGTGCTACAGGCTGCCGTTACCCGCCAGCTGGCCGCCGAATACGGCATCACCTTCGACGATTATTATGCCAAAGACCTGCTGGATGAAGGCAACTGGCTGGTGCTGAAGACCGGCGCACTCTACAATAAGCTCTATGAAGCTCTGGCCGATGAGCTGTTCGACGCCACCGTCGCCGAATATGAAGATGAAGCCAAGGCCGCCTACGATGCCGACCCCGCCATGTGGGACAGCCGCAAGGTCTCTCATATCATCGTTGTCGATTATGATACCGCTGCGGAGATCATCGATAAGCTGAACAACGGCGGCGACTTCGCCGCTCTGGCCGCCGAATACGGCACCGACGGCACCGCCACTCAGGGCGGCGTGCTCGATTGCTACTTCAACTATGACGGCTACTGCATCGATACCGATTCCTATCTGGTAAAAGATTTCGCCACCGGCGCCTTCACTCTGGCCGAAGTGGGCGATTACACCACCACCCCCGTTAAATCCGAATTCGGCTACCACGTGATCAAGCTGGATGACATACAGGGCTACGAATTTGCCAAGCCCTACATCGCCGCCGGTCTGGTAGAGCTGACCGAAGAAGATTATACCGAATACATGAACAGCAAGATCGACGAATGCATTGCCAATGCCGAAATCACCTGCAAAGTAGACTTTAAGTATTACGAAGCTGAGTAGTATCCGGACGAATAGGCCTGTATACTGCGTTATCGGCCCTTGAAATACGACCCGGTATGTCTGCGGGCCTGCTGCCTTGTCTACAGGCCTATTCGCCTCGGATCGTTTATCATGGTACAAAAAAGCTCCCTCATCAGAGGGAGCTTTTCTTATTTATGTTCGGTGAGCATAAAGCCGTATTTGAAGGGGTCGTCTTCATCGATCAGCCATTCATTGCGGCCGGTCACATAGCCGGCGCCGATAATTTCCGGGATGATGGCGTCAAATTCGCCGACCTTGGTGTAGTCTGCGATGCGTGCCCTGAACACCGTGCCGAAAATGCTCTCGTGGACGAATTCTTCACCCTGCTGCAGCTGGCCTTTCGTTGCCAGCACCGCCAGCTTGGCGCTGGTGCCGGTGCCGCAGGGGGAGCGGTCTACCTCGCCTTCGCCAAAGATGACCACATTCTGCACATCCGCGCCGTCCACTTTCGGCGGGCCGAAGATCTCGATCAGATCCACGCAGTCGATAGGAAGCTCCGGATGCTGTATCTTCAGCTGTTCGTTCAGCACATGCTTCAGGGAGATCGCCTTGGGTATCATATCCGGCAGCTGTTCCGGCGTGATGTCCTCTATCTGCAGCTGATCTTTATCCACGATGCCGAAGAAATTGCCGCCAAAGGCGATATCCAGCTGCACCGTGCCCAGCTGCGGCACTTCTACCGCCACATCTGCCAGATAAGTGAAGGAGGCTACATTGTGGAAGGCCACTTCCACCGCGCGGCCGTTCTCCACGCGCACCCGCACCTCTACCGGCCCGGCCGGCGCCTCCAGCTTGAAGCTGGTATAAGGCTCGGTCTGCTCCACCATCCCCAGATGCATCAGCGCAGTCACTACGCCGATGGTGCCGTGGCCGCACATATTCAGGCAGCCGTGTGCATCCATAAAGATCATGCCGTAGGCACATTCCGGGTCGCAGGCTTCGGTGATGATGGCGCCAAACATATCGGCATGACCGCGCGGCTCCAGCATCACAGCGCGGCGCAGATAGTCGTAATGCTGCACAAAGTACTGCTTCTTTTCCATCACAGTTTTGCCCGGCAATTCGGGGAAGCCGCCGATGACCACACGCGTGGGCTCGCCGCCGGTATGCGTGTCCAGCGTCTGGATGCGGTTGATAAAAGGCATTTTCAGCGCTCCTTAAACAATAATTGCCTATAATTATACACTAAACTGCATAAATTGCAAGAAAATTTGCAGCAAAAAGCGGTATACGGCGATTTGCCATATACCGCTTAAGTTTACTTGATGCTGCTTAAGATATCTTTCAGCAGGGCATAGACGCGTTCCACAGAGCCGATGTCGGCATGCTCTTCCGGAGTGTGTACGCCATACAGGGTGGGGCCGAAGGCGATGGCGTCCAGCTGCGGGTTCTGCTGCAGGAACAGGCCGCATTCGAGGCCGGCATGGATGGCGGCGATCTTCGGTTCGCTGCCGCAGCGCTTGATGTAGGCTTCGCGGCAGATCTCGCGGATCTTGGAGTCGGGGCGGTACTGCCAGCCGGGGTAGCTGTCGCCGCCCACGCCGCCGATGCCCAGCAGCTCGCCGATCTGCTTGAGTCGCGGCAGCACATCATCGGTGCACTGGCTGTCGATGGAGCTGCGGAACATGCAATATACTTCCAGCATATCGCCTACCTGCTTTACCGAAGCGAGGTTGTTGGAGGTGACTACCAGATCGATGGAATTATCGCGCTTCAGCACGCCGTGCGGCACTACGTTGATCAGGTAGAGCAGCGCATTGGCGGTGGTGGAGGCGTAGATGAGCGCCGGGGCGGGCTCTTCGATGAGGCTCAGGGTCACGCCGCCGTCGGTGGTGGCGTACTCATTGGCAAAGATCTTCTGCCAGCGTTCCACCGCTGCATATACGGCATCCAGCTCGTCAGCTACCAGCAGTGCTTCTGCCTGGCGGGCGATGGTGTTGGCCAGGCCGCCGCCGCTCAGCTCGGCAATTTCTACCTTGCCGCGCAGATCGTACAGCACACGGCCCAGCAGCTTCAGCGCATTGGCGCGTTCCAGGTGGATATCGGCGCCGCTGTGGCCGCCCTGCAGGCCGCTTACGGTGAGGCGCACCGCTTTGGCGGCGGTGTTGGCCTTCTGCAGCAGCGGCACTTCGTAGATATAGCGGCCACCGCCGGCACAGCCTACGCGGAAGCAGCCTTCTTCTTCGTCATCGAGGTTGATCATCATCTGCGCGGTGAGAGCGCTGTGATCCAGCTCGCGTGCGCCGGTCATACCGGCTTCCTCGTCGGTGGTGATGACCACTTCCAGCGCCGGATGCGCCAGCTCGGCATCATCCAGCACCGCCAGCGCCATGCACAGGCCAATGCCGTTATCGGCGCCGAGGGTGGTATCGGTAGCGTAGAGGTGGCCGTCGATCACGCGCAGCTGCAGCGGGTCTTTGGTGAAGTCGTGCTGGCTGTCGGCTGTCTTTTCGCACACCATATCCATATGCGCCTGCAGCATCACCACGGGCGCATTTTCGTAGCCCGGGGTGGCGGCTTTACGGATGATGATGTTCTTGGCGGCGTCCTGTACTACGCTGTAGCCTTCGCGGCCATCATAGAGGCCAAACAGATAGGCGGAAATGGCAGCTTCGTTGCCGCTGCCATGCGGGATCGCGGCAATGGCGCGGAAGTGACCAAATACATCTGCCGGCTGCAGATTCATCAGTTCGGTATTCATATATATCCTCCTTGCGGTTGTAGTTGTGGCTAACATATCTATTATATATCAAAGCTCCCCGCGCCGCAAGGTAGCATATCTGCCGCGGATATGATAAAATTAACAAAAATGCCGGAGGTGTAGCCAATGAAAAAACTGCTGCCGATATTGCTGATGGCCCTGCTGCTGCTGGGCGGCTGCGGGAATGAGCCGCAGGATAAGTGGCAGAGCGTCACCGTGCCCGCCATTCACCAAAGCTTTGCTGCGCCCGATGCGGAGTATGTGCTGCGCGATGCCTGGGAATACGGCGAGGATGCGCTGCTGCTGCAATACCGCCTCGAGCCGCAGGAGGCCGAGTGGGAAAACTGGCTGGCGCTCTACAGCACCAGGCATGATGCGGTGCTGGCTACCCACCCCTTGGGCAGCGGCGAAGTGATGCGCGTGGTGGATGAAACCGTCATCATCGAAGAGGAGCGCCAGGTCTACAGCGTGCAGCTGGAAAAGGGCCGCGTCAGCTTTTCCGACCGCGTGCCGCTGCCGGACTTCCTCTATGAAGAGGTGGAGCTGAACGGCGATATCTACGGCGTCACCAACAGCGATGTTTCTGCCGACCTGACGCAGCTGCTCTATGTCAGCGCGCTGCAGGGGCTTAATATCTACGACCTGCAGACGGGCGAAAATCGCCTGCTATTCGCGCCCGGCGCCACGCCCTTCCATCACGATACCGACTTCGACTGGCTGACCACCCCGGCCTATCTTAGCTTCCTGCCCGGCGATGAGCAGATCGTCTTCTACGATATGTTCACCTTCGACAACCCCGACTGCGGCATCTGGCTGTGCGACCTCGCCGGCGCGCGCGAATGGTTCATCCCCATGGATGTGGTGGGCGACCTGTGGAATGGTGGCTGGCAGGCGCATGACGATGCGCCCATTCCCTGCATCCGCACCGATTACCGCGAGGGCAGCCGCGGCAGCTTCATCGCCATGGCCGACCTGAAAACACAGACCTTAAGCGAATGGCGCTATCTCTCCGAAAGACCGGAGATCTGGCCCGCCGCCTATAACGAAAAATGCTTCGCCTATATCGTAGAGCATCCGGATGATGACTCGATCTGGGCGCAGGAAGTGTTTGTGGTGGATATAGAAACGCTGAATCAGACGAGCGTGCTCTATGCCGAATACGGCGATATCACCGTGCAGGCCATCACCGAAGACGGCCGCGTGCTCTTTAGCTGGGAAGGCGGCTACGATGCCTGGCAGTTGGGCGCAGCAGTGACCAGAGCCTGCGGCATCACCGATGCAATATTCTGATAGCAAAAAGCGGAGTGGCAGCACTCCGCTTTTTATTTGCAAGTATATTTTTCTTCTTCTGACAAACAATAGCAGCGAGTTCAAAGTTAAGGAGAGAAAAATATGAAAGCAACCGGCATTGTACGCAGAATAGACGACCTGGGCCGCGTGGTCATTCCCAAAGAGATACGGCGAAACCTCCGCATCCGCGAGGGCGATCCGCTGGAGATCTTTGTCGACCGCGAGGGCTCGGTGATTTTGAAAAAGTATTCGCCGATCGGTGAGCTGGCCAATTTTGCCCGCGAATATGCCGACGCCATCAATGACGCCACCGGCCGCTCGGTGCTGATATCCGACCGCGACAGCATCATCGCCGTCTCCGGCGCGCCGAAGAAGGACTTCCTTGGCAAGAGCATCGGCAGATTAGTGGAAAACGCCATGGAAGAGCGCCGCGCCTATGTCAATAATTACGATGCCGACGGCAGCCGCGAGATGAGCATCATCGCCGATGACAAGGGCGAGGACAATTACCGCTTCAGCGGCGAGGTCATCTGCCCTATCATCTCGCAGGGCGACCCCATCGGCACCGTCATCATCTGCGATAAGAAGGGCAATCTGCCCCAGCTGGGCGATGTGGAGCGCAAGGTGGCGCAGGCCGCCGCCGGGGTGCTGGCGCGGCAGATGGAGCAATAAACAGGCAGCAGCAAAGCAGGGCTTATGCCCTGCTTGTTTTATTGGCGCGGCGGTAGTATAATAGTGCTATTCCAAACCGAGGTGATATTATGGACGAAGCATTAAAACAGCGCGCCGCCGCCTCCTACCTGCAGCTTATCGAGGTCATCGAGCAGCTGCGCGGCGAAAACGGCTGCCCCTGGGATAAAGAGCAGACGCATCAGAGCCTGAAAAAGTGCCTGATCGAAGAATGTTACGAGGTCATCGACGCCATCGAGCGCGAAGACACCCCCGGCCTCTGCGATGAGCTGGGCGACCTGATTTTGCAGGTGGTCTTCCACGCCCAG